>DMCS01000051.1 GCA_003445715.1 Candidatus Mesolinea sp.
CTTGAATATAAAGTTGTTCATTTTTTATTGTTCTGGACATTTTCAACACCCTCACAATATTCACGCAAACCAATCCACCACCATATCTTCCAGGTCGTCCAGGTCCACATCGCTTTCACTGACCACCTTACCAAGCACCGATTGCCCAGCCAAAATCACGCTCTTAGAGTTCCCGCTGCGCAAGGGGTGCCACCAGGGCAGCTCTAAGCCTCGCGCCACCAACCGATAAGCGCATGTTTGGGGCAGCCAGTTGGCTTCACGTGCTAACTGCGGGGTCACAATCAGGCACTCGGGCACGTTTTCATGCCGATGGTCGTAATCGGTGCAGCGGCAGGTTTCTAAGTCCATATAACGGCAGGTTACGTTGGTAAAGCGCACCTTTTCTTCCCCCGGCTCGATCAATTTGAACAAGCAGCACTTGCCGCAGCCATCACAAAGCGCCTCCCACTCTTCCGCGCTCAGTTCCTCTAAACGCTTTTTCTTCCAGAATTCCGCTTCAAGGGTCATTGCAGTCCTAATTCTAAACTTGCGGGATAAAGCTGCGGATTGATAAAAGGAATGAGAGCCAGCTGCACTGCTTGGGCATAAAACTCCGCCCGCGTGAGCGCGTCATGCGTGAGCAGACCCACTGCGCCATTCTGTTGCTTGGAGCCCTGTGTGCCAAAGACCTGATCATCCGCCTCGCCTAACTCTATGCCGCTGCGCACGAGCTTAGCAACATCTGCCGGCAGCACAAAAGCACCGGTGCGGGCGCATCCAGCTTGACCAGCTGAGAGCACCACTACCCAAGCAAAAGCCAGCAATGCGTCGGGCTCCCCTGGCAAGGTCTCCACTCCTCCCTCGATGCCCACCCAGAAGTCCGCCATGGGCACTTGCTCACGCGCATTTTGGGCGCGCTTCCTCGCTCCATGCAGCGTTTCTGCATCGCTTAGCGGTTGGGCGCTCACACCCGAAGGCACATCGATGCCTCGGACCTCGAGGCGTTCACCAGGGAACATCGCTGCGAAGCCTCTCTGCACCGCAGCTACTTTAACTGGGTTTGTCGAGCCGAGGATGACTGTTCGCATCGCCGCCGCTCACAGCTTCGGCAGCATGATGCTCTGCTGACCCTGATACTTGCCCTTCTTCATTGCGTAGGTCATCGTACAGGGTTCGTCGCCTTCAAAGAAGAGCACCTGGGCAATGCCTTCGTTCGCATAAATTTTGGCGGGCAGAGGCGTTGTGTTGGAAATTTCTAGAGTAACGTAACCCTCCCATTCTGGCTCGAATGGCGTCACATTGACGATAATTCCGCAGCGCGCGTAGGTGCTCTTGCCGAGGCAGATAGTCAGCACGTTGGCTGGGATGCGGAAATACTCCACGGTGCGGCCCAGCGCAAAGGAGTTAGGCGGGACGATGCACACTTCTCCATGGAAATCAACCATGGAGCGCGGGTCAAAGTTCTTCGGGTCCACGATGGCAGAATTAATGTTGGTGAAAATCTTAAACTCGTCCGCCACGCGAATATCATAGCCATAAGACGAAGTGCCATATGAGATCACGCCATTGCGAATTTGCCCTTCTTCAAAAGGCTCGATCATGCGCTGTTCGAGCGCCATTTTTTTAATCCATTTATCTGGTTTCAAACCCATTGCATCACTCCATATTAAATTCAGCGTTGAATGCGCTGTTATAGTTCAGTATATTTTCGATTCTTTTAGCGGCTCAAGCCAGCGCGCTGCCAAAGGCTTCCTTCCAGCTCCTGCATCAGCGGTTCGGCTTGCTGTTCGAGAGCCGCAAGTTCTTGCAACATCTGAGCCGGCTCAGCTTCCTGCTCAATGCCCTGCAAATTGATGCGCACATTCAATCCGGCGGATTTTAGCGCGGCTAAAGCCAAATTTGCACCAGCCGCAGCGTCAGAAATTGCATTCACGTTACCAATAGCTGCCATACGTACGGCTAACTTCAATACTTCTACAGCATCCCGCGCCGTCTCAAGCGGTACGCGCGCGGCTTGCAGCGTCGCCGCTTTGATGGCTTGCGCCCGCTCTTGCTTCTGAGCTTCGCTCTCCTTAGGCAGTCTACGCGCCTTGAGGATGCCCTCAAAGGCAGCGGCGTCCTGCTCCACTGCTTGGGTGAGCTTGGCACGCAAAGCCTCGCCTGCCTCGATCACTTGCCAGCACTCCGTTTCAGCTTGGGCATATTTGCTCTTACCCACCGTCAAGCGCGCCACCATAACAACCAAAGCAGCCGCTAAAGCGCCAGTATACGCTGCTGCTGAACCACCTCCTGGAGAGGGCGTTCCCTCGGCAACCTGGTCGAGGAAGTTTTCCTTTTCCGCTGGACCAGCCGCAGCCTGCTCCATTTGGAAGGAAAACAAGCGGTTATCCAGCAATTGCTCGGGGTCAAAACCATCTAACTGCAAATACCATCGCGCGGCATTTATCAGAGCTTGGTTGGGCACCAAGCCCACAATTTCCGTATGATGAATGGAGGTGCCATAGCGCTCCGCCTCACGACGCACCGTTTCAGTAACCAGAGCCATCGGCGTGCGGTGGTAATTCGTCAGGTTCATCGAAACCTGCGCCATGCCTTCCACCAGCAAGCCAATCGCCTTGACAAAACGGAACCCGCCAGAGGAGTGCCGCACACGCCGCGCGATTTTCTCGGCGGTGCTCACATCCGAGGTGTTCAAGTAAATGTTATAGGCTATGAGGGCTTCCCTTGCGCCGATGACCGTTGCACCAGCAGGTCCCAGCACCTTTGGGCCCAGATCCGGCTCGCGGGTTGGGTCGGTGGCGATGAGCTCTTTTAAGCCTTCATACTCTCCACGGCGGATGTCCTCGAGGTTTTTGCGTTCTGGGCGTAAGGCAGCTTCTTCATAAAAGTAAACCGGAATGCCCAGCTCCTCAGCCACACGTTTGCCTAGGCGGTGTGCCATCTCGATGCATTCCACCATGGTGACGCCCGAAATAGGCACAAAAGGCACCACGTCTGTTGCACCGATACGTGGATGCTGTCCTTTATGCTGGTTTAGGTCGATGAGCTCTGCTGCCTTGGCGATGCCGGCAAAAGCAGCCTCTTCCACGGCGGCTGGCTCCCCCACAAGGGTCAGCACGGTGCGGTTGTGATCCAGGTCCGAGTGCCGATCGAGGAGCTGCACGCCCCTGACGGAGCAAATGGCTTCCATGATTTGCTCCACCACCTCGTTGCGCCGGGCTTCGGAAAAATTGGGAATACACTCTACGATTTTTATGGGCATGCGCGTCTCCTTGAATTAACCTGCGCATATTATACCAACCAAGTTCTGCTTGCCATAGACGTTATTTTTCTTAGAATAACAGTATCATGATAAATAATTATGCATATATGTTTGCGTTTCTTAATTAGATTTCATATTTCCTTAATTTTTCTTGAGTTGACTATTGACTTTATTGATTTTTAGTGCTATACTTCATTAAAAGAGGTAAATGAAAGGAGAAACCCATGCCAGAAGCACCCGAACTCTGCCCAATTTGCCAATCCGAACTGGTCAGCACGCGCTTTTACTGCCCAGCGTGTGAAACAACCATAGAAGGATATTTCAGCCGCAAACCGAATCCCTTTGCCAAGCTCAGCGATGAGCAGCGGGACTTTTTGCTCACTTTTGTGCGCTTGGAAGGACGCCTGAACCGCATGGAAGAGACCTTGGGCATTTCTTACCCCACGCTCAAGAACCGCCTTACGGAGGTCATCCATGCGCTCGGTTTTGAAACCGATAAACAGTCAGCATCTTCCCGCATAGACCGTCAACAGATCCTCGAGGACCTCAATCAGGGCTTGATCACCCCTGACGAAGCCTTGGAGTTACTCCAATCACTTAAACAACAAGATAGATAGGAAAGGAAAAAATGACCACAAACGAAGAACGCCTTAAGATCCTGACAATGTTACAGGAAGGCAAAATTGACACCGCGGAGGCAGCCCGCCTGCTGCAAGCTTTAGAGAGCACCCCAGAGCCTGAACCACAAACCAAGGCAACAGGGAAACCACGCCATTTGCACATCAAGGTTACCCGCTTAGCCGATAACAAACCCATCGCCGATATTAAGGTGCCCATAGCCCTCGTTAATGCCGGCTTGCGTTTGGGCGCCAAATTCTCGCCTGATTCGTATGGCATTGACCCCGATGCCTTGCAAGAGATGCTGGCATCACCGGAGCCGCAACAAATCCTCGACGTGACCGACGAAGAAGATGGTGAACATGTGCAAATCTCTTTAGAGTAAAAGCAGCAAATTGAACACATCAAACGCCGAGCCCAAGTGGTAGCATAGTAGGCTCGGCGCAATGTTTTTACCGATGTAATAGTTTCCCCTCATTGCTATCAAATTCATGGTTTTTACAATCTACCGAATTACCAATCGTTTCATCGATAAATTTTCCAAGCAATTTATTACTTTCGTTTTTCGATCAGATTAATAACGTGTAAAATCCTGCTTAAATCCCACCCTAACGAGCGTAAAGTATAAGGCTGGCGCCTTGTAATCATTGACGCGCAACTTATTCGTAGTATGATTGCCTCCGTTAAATTTCATAACATCAACCCAATCAACGTATAATAAGATATCTATGGAATCATTTATTAAACCCATTGACCCTGAATTTCTTGCGACAATTCACGAGAAAACACCAGAAGAACTTTATGTTGGCCTGCGATCCCAGCCAGACGGCCTCGCGCAAGAAGAGGCACAAGCACGCTTATCCATTTTTGGCCCCAACATACTGAGGGAAATCAAAGGGAAACCTTTGATTGTCAAGTTTTTGGCGAATTTCACCCACATGATGGCAATCTTGCTATGGGTGGCAGGCATAGGTGCTTTTTTGGCGCAAATGCCGCAATTAGGCATCGCGGTTTGGGCAGTCAACCTGATTAATGGTGCGTTTAGCTTCTTCCAAGAATACCGAGCAGAGAAAGCCACCGAGGCGCTCAAGAAAATCCTGCCACAAACCACACGCGTCATGCGGGATGGGGAGGAAAAGCGCGTCTTAGCTGAAGAGCTGGTTCCTGGGGATGTAATCTTCCTCCAAGAAGGTGACAGCATTCCGGCAGATTGCCGCCTCATCTCCAGCGCAGACCTGCGTGTCAATCAGTCCACCCTCACAGGTGAATCCCACCCGGTCAACCGTTCCTCCTTGCCTGTGAGCGGCGAAGGGCTGACGGAGACCGAAATCCCTAACTTGATTTTTGCCAGTACTTACGTGGCTGCCGGCTCAGGCAAAGCCATCGTTTACCGCACTGGGATGAACACCGCATTTGGCCACATCGCCGAAATGACCCAGGAAATGGGTGAAGATCTTAGCCCTTTACAAAAGGAAATGGAGCAGATCACCAAAATCATCACCTTTATTGCGCTTGGTTTTGGGGTGGTTTTCTTTATTATTGCTTTTACGATATCTGCCACGCCACTGGTAAAAAGCCTCGTCCTGGCGCTCGGTATGATTGTCGCCTTTGTGCCTGAAGGTTTATTACCCACCGTCACGCTCGCCCTGGCGATGGGCACCCAGCGCATGGCTAAACGCAACGCCCTGATCAAGAAACTTTCAGCGGTAGAGACCTTAGGTTGTACGAATGTAATTTGCACCGATAAAACCGGCACGCTCACCCAAAACGAGATGACCGTGCGCTCAGTTTGGGTGCCTTTTTCCCGCAATGGTCAGGCGTATTCCGGGCGGGAAATCAACGTTTCTGGCATCGGCTACGAACCCATCGGTGAGTTCAGCGAAAATGGCAATCGCCTAAATCCCAAAGAGGATCCAGCACTCAGTGCCGTGATTCTCACTCAAGCCAAATGCAATACTTCCCGCCTCATCCCGCCTGATGATAAATCCGATGACAGCTGCTCCACCTGGAAAGTATTAGGTGACCCCACAGAAGCCGCCCTGATCGTGCTTTCGCGCAAGGCTGGTTATAGCCAAGAGGACTTGGATTACACCCAAAATGTAGCGGAACTCCCCTTCGACTCGCGCCGCAAGCGCATGAGCGTCATTCAAATGGAGCGCAACGAGGCTGGCATTCAACGGGTTGCCTACGTCAAAGGCGGTATTCGTGAAATTCTGAATGTCTGCGATTCCTTATGCATCGGTGACCAGGTGGTTCCTCTCACGCAAGAGTGGGTGGACTACATCATGGCACGCAATGATGACTATGCTCGCCAAGGGCTGCGCGTCTTGGCTGCTGCCGAGCGCATCCTTCCTGCGGACCTGCAGGATTACCAAATCGACGCCATCGAAACCGGACTCACCTTTCTCGGTATGGTAGCCATGATGGATCCGCCTCGTGAAGATATCGTTGATGCGGTTAAAAAATGCTATCACTCTGGGATCCGTATCATCATGATTACCGGCGATTATGGCTTAACAGCCGAAAGCATAGCCCGCCGTATTGGCATCGTCAGCGGTGAAGATGTGCGCATCATCACCGGCGCGGAGTTGGAAGCCATGTCTGAAGAGGTATTTAACGAAGCAGTGAAGCAGCAAGTGATTTTTGCACGCGTTGCACCAGAGCACAAACTGCGCGTGGTCAGTGCTTTACAAAGCCAAGGGAATGTCGTTGCTGTGACAGGTGATGGTGTGAACGATGCTCCCGCCCTGAAAAAAGCGGATATCGGCGTAGCGATGGGGCTCTCGGGCTCTGACGTAGCCAAAGAAGCCGCAGATATGATCCTGATGGATGACAACTTTAGCTCAATTGTGAATGCAATCGAAGAAGGACGTGCTGTATACGAGAACATCAAACACTTCACTACTTATATTTTTACAAGTAATACGCCTGAAGCTGTGCCCTTCATTATCAATTCCTTTACTGGCGGCAGGATCCCGATTGCTCTCGACGTGATGCATGTGCTTTCCATCGATCTGGGCACGGATATCGTACCAGCGCTTGCCTTAGGTGCCGAGCCACCTGAACCCGGCACGATGGACCGCCCGCCGCGCAAGTTGAGTGATCACCTTATTACCCGCAAGCTGCTCGTGCGAGCTTATCTCGTCTTGGGCCCAGTGCAAGCCTTGGCATCTATGTCCGCCTTCTATTTGTATTATTGGACCAACGGGTACGCAGGTCAATGGCTGAACCTCCCTGCTGAGGGTCCAATTTATCGCTCTGCAACAGCGATGGCATTGGCGGCAGTCGTTTTCACGCAGATTGGCAACTTATTCACCATGCGCTCCACAAATCGTTCTGCCTTCAAAATGCCGCTGTTTTCTAACCCGATGATTTGGATCGGCATTCTATCAGAGCTTATCGTGATTTTAGCAATTGTCTATGTGCCTTTTATGCAGGATTTTATCGGTACTGGACCTTTCGAAGCGAAATATTGGTTGTATCATATATTATGGATTCCCAGCCTCCCGTTGGTGGATACCATATGGAAATACTTTCAGAACCGCAAAGAAAAATGGGAGGATCAAGCGTTGGCTCTTTCAGCCAAAGGAGAATTGCCATGAAAGTAATTATTATTGGATGCGGGCGTGTAGGAGCTGGCCTCGCCAAAGCCCTGAGTATTCAAAATATCGATGTTTCCATCATCGATAATGACCCAGCAGCCTTTGCCTTGCTTGGGCCCGCCTTCAAAGGCAAAAAACTAGTCGGCATCGGTTTTGACCAGAAGGTGCTCTCGGATGCTGGCATTGAGCAGGCAGATGCTTTAGCAGCAGTTACCACCTCCGATGAGGCTAATCTGGTGGCAGCCCGCATGGCAAAGGTGGTTTATCGCGTGCCGCGTGTAACCGCACGGGTCTATGAACCTGAAAAAGCGAAGATTTACCGCCGCATGGGCATCCAGACGGTTTCACCGGTTACCTTGGGGATTGACCGTATGACCAGTCTGATCATAAACCCCCAGCTGGTGATTGAGCGGATGATTGGTGCTGGGCAGGTGCGGTTGGTAGATGTGGATATCACCCCTCAGCTGAACAATCACTCCGTGAAAGAAACTGAAGTACCAGGCGAGGTTCACGTGGTGGCGATTACCCGCAGCGGAAAGACCTATCTTCCTAACCCAGCAACAAAATTCAAGACGGGTGATATCGCTCATCTTTTTGTAACCGCCGGCTCCACCAATAAAGTCAAGCGCATTTTTGGTGAATAAGCACAGGCGGAAGGAGAAACGAACATGAAAGTAATGATCATTGGCGGCGGAAAAGTCGGCACATACTTAGCAAATTACTTGCTTAGCGAAAAGCACGAGGTGCGCCTCATCGAACTGCGCCCGGAAGAAAAACCCAGAATTCTATTGGACGTACCTGAAAGCGTGATTTATTTTGGCAGCGGCACCGACCCGGATACCTTAGAGGCAGCCGGAATCCGCAAAATGGATGTAGTTGCAGCTGTCACCGGTATCGACGAAGTCAATCTGGTCGCCACCAGCTTAGCGCGCTTCGAATTTATGGTGCCGCGCACCATTGCGCGAATCAATCACCCCAAGAACGCTTGGATGTTCACCGAAGTGAACGGCGTTGACGTAGCGCTCAACCAGGCAGACCTGATGGCAGCCTTGATTGCTGAGGAAATGTCCTTAGGCGATATGATCACCCTCCACAAGCTGCGCCGTGGCAAGTTTGACTTAGTTGAGGAAAAGGTTGCCCCTAATGCGATCGCCAGCGGCAAGAAACTCAAGGACCTCAAGCTGCCCGATCAATCGACCATTGTAGCAATCATCCGCAGCGGCGAGCTGATTTTCCCCTCCGGCGATCTGCAGTTCGAACCCGCTGACGAGGTCCTGGCAGTTGTGCATAGCAGTCAAAAGAAAGATTTGGCAAAATTTTTCGACCGCGTCATCTAAACGGCTTGGATTCAACTCGCAAGTGC
>DMCS01000102.1:0-4175 GCA_003445715.1 Candidatus Mesolinea sp.
TGCCATGCGCCAATTTTACCTTATCCTTTATGTTTTAATAGGATTGAAATAGTCTGAATTATTGATATAATCGCCGCATGTTTTATCATATTTGGACAGAAGGCTGCCAGATGAACGTTGCTGATTCAACCAGACTTTCATCAGCCCTTGAAGCGCTGGGCTATGCACCCAGCAAAACTGCTGAAGCTGCGGATGTCATCGTGCTCAATACCTGCGTGGTGCGCCAAAGCGCTGAGGATAAAGCGCTTGGCAGGCTTAGTTCGCTTAAAAAGCTCAAGCAGGATAACCCAGACGTTGTCATCAATCTGATGGGATGCTTAGTGGGCGTTTATGGCAACCCGGCTTTACAAAAGCGCTTCCCTTGGGTGGATGTGTTCTCCGCACCTTCTGACCCTGATCCTTTGCTGCGCTACCTGACAGAAAAGCAAGCCAGTGACCAAGCCCAAAGCTGGCGCAAAAAAATCGACGCAATTTTAGATGCGGAGTTCGGAGTACTCGTTCCTGGTGAGGAGCGCTCAGTTTCAGAGAATCTCCCGGTGGTTTTAGGCTGCTCACATGCCTGCACTTACTGCGTCATTCCACTCAAGCGCGGCAAAGAGCGCAGCCGCGATGCTGACAAAATCCTAAATGAAACGCGCACCATGGTTTCGCAGGGCGTGCGAGAGGTGGTATTGCTCGGCCAGATTATCGATCGCTACGGGCTCGACTTACCTGCTGGCAGCCCTTTGCTGCCAGATTTGCTTACAGGGCTTTCGGCAATCCCGGAGCTCATGCGCATCCGCTTCCTTACTTCGCATCCTAACTGGATGAGCGACTCGCTCATCGATGCAGTTGCCCGACTACCCAAGGTGATGCCGCACATTGAAGTGCCTATTCAGGCTGGCGATGATGCTGTGCTAGCAGCGATGCGCCGGGGGTATACCAATCAGCAATATCGCGAGCTTGTCGCTAAACTGCGCGAGCGAATCCCCGGCGTTTCCATCGCTACAGACGTGATCGTGGGCTTTTCAGGCGAGAGCGAAGCTGCGTTCCAGAAAACTTACGATTTGCTAGCAGATTTGCGCCTCGATGTGGCTCACTTAGCGCGTTACTCACCCCGTCCGGGCACCTATTCTGCGCGTTACTTAGAGGATAATGTGCCGGCTGAAGAAAAGATGCGCCGCTTTCGCTTATTAGAAAATTTACAAGAGAGCATTGTTGCTGAGATCAACCAAAGTTATTTAGGGCAGTCAGTGCCGGTGCTGTTTGAATACAAAGTGAAGCAGCGCTGGTATGGGCGTACGCCCACGAACCGCGTGGTTTTTGTTGATGCTGATGAAGACTTGCGCGGGCAAGAACGCGACGTCATGATAACGTGGACAGGTCCCTGGTCCTTGATTGGTGAGCTTAGCCAGGCTCATTAGGCATTATTTTAGGTTCTTCTGGGGGTATTGACACAAGTCTACGACTGGGCAACGGAAACACTCGGGCTTGCGGGCATGGCAAAATTCTCGCCCTAAACGAATCAAGTTGAGGTGCAGCGCTGCGTAGTCTTGCGGGTCCGCTGCCGCTTCGAGGTAATCGTGCACCTTTTCGATGGACAACCCTATTGGGCGTAAGCCTATCCTGCCGGACACACGGAATATGTGCGTATCGACCGGAAAAGCTGGCTTGCCTAATGAAAATAGCAGCACGATTGCTGCTGTTTTGCGGCCCACACCCTTAAGGCTGAGCAGCCACTGCCGAGCTTCTTCCAACGGCAGGTCTTTGAGCCAATCTAAACTGATCTCTCCATTTTTTGCGCTAATCTCTCGGAGTGCTTGCTGGATATTAGGACCTTTTTGGTTAGCCAACCCGGCAATGCGGATGACTTGCATAAATTCTTGCGGATCGGCGTCGCGCACCTCTTCCCAGCTAGCATAATGGGCTTTGATCGCCTGAAAAGCTTTATCGCGATTAATATCATTGGTGTTTTGTGAGAGGAAAGTGCACACCAACTCATCTACAGCTGGCAGCGGCTGGCGCCATTCGGGGTAACCGAAAACCTCCAATAAGCGTGCATGCACCTGCTTAATACGTTCGCGATGTTCGGGATTTATATCAGGCGGCGTCACAGCGTTGTTTTTCAGCTGGTCATCGCTTTCAGACTGATGAGCGCTTGCTCGGCTTCGTCGCTCAAGCGCTGCTCCCCAACGACCAGCCCACGCCAGTTGCGCAGTGTCGGATCAGTAATCCCTTGCAGTGCTTCTGCCTGCAGTTCTTGCTGGAAGCCCAAGGCAGTTAGAATGGCTTTAGTGAGTGTATGCGTTGCCCGCCGGCTGTGATCCCCATCGGAAAATTTGATAGCGATGCCAATGCCAGACGAACCAGGCTTGAGCGCTCCTGGTAGCAGCCCAATCATCTGATAACCCTCTGCGCCGCCTTTGACAACTGCCTTATCTCCCATAGTTTGCATTAAAAGGGTGTCTAACCTGCCAGGCCCTGCCACCATCTCTGGGAAGCGCATCATCGCATGGGTGATTTTGCGGCAAGCTGCCTGCCGCTCTGGAGCTAGGTCTGTTGGGTCACACAAGCGCGCCACCGCCAACGCAAAAGCCTGCAGAGGGAGTGCGTATACCGGCGCACTGCAGCCGTCAATCCCGAAGGTCAGCATTTCAGGGTTCAGGTTACTCATCTCTGCCATGGTTTGCCGGATAGCTTGCTGGATAGGGTGTTCGGGGTCCAAATAGGTATCGAGGGGCAAGCCACGCAGCTTAGCCTGAGCGAGCATGCCAGAATGCTTGCCCGAGCAATTGTGACGGTAAGGCGTTGGCTGCTCGCCGCGCTGGCGCATTTCCTGGGCAGTAGCTTTATCGGAAGGCCAATGCACCCCACATTGCAAGTCGGTCTCCTGCAGACCTACTTTTTGGTGAATGCGCTTTAGAACTTCCACGTGTT
Source organism: Candidatus Mesolinea sp. (assembly GCA_003445715.1). Taxonomy (GTDB): domain Bacteria; phylum Chloroflexota; class Anaerolineae; order Anaerolineales; family Anaerolineaceae; genus Mesolinea. The sequence goes on from DMCS01000102.1 coordinate 2,917, forward strand.
TATCTGTGCCAGTGTGTGAGGCACAAATAATGGCAAGTTCTTCGTCGCTGAGGTTGAAATGTTCTGGTCCGCCAGATTCTACAAAGGGTATCGCTTGAAAAGGTTTCATTGAGCTTCGGGGGAAAGTATGTAACTCTGGGTCACCAGCGGAGGCGAGCAGGTTCCCATGTGCATCCACAATCGCAAAAGCACCAAAATGCACGCATTCCACCATTCCACCACGTGTGAGTTCGACTAATGGACTATAACCAGCGATCGTTTTCAATATAGGCTCCTCAATTAGCGATGATTTTCGTAATATGTTGTTAAGCCCCAGCGCAGACGGTTGTAATATAGGTCCTGCAGTAAAGGAGGGACGTTGTAATAGTTAATAACTTGCGGAATTAGTTTGAGGATTTCCTCCAAACTGGCTTTGCTCTCCAGAAGCGGGTTGAGCATGTCACGGATGAATGTGACGCTTGTGCGCATGGCATTTATTTGCTCCGGTGTAACGATTCCACATCGTGATGAAATAATTTGATAGCCTGCGAAGTGCTCAGAAGTAAGCTGGTCCAAATCGGCTAACCAAGTGTCTGCATTAAAATAGGCCAAGAAAGGAGGTTCAGCCCCCATAACCGCATCTCCGACAAAAAGCACTTTTTGTTGGGGTACCTCCACCCAAATGCCGGCATGATTTACTCCTGAATGATGTTCAAGCCGAATCTCCATAGACCCTAAAAAGAAGCTCAAGTCTTTTTGGAAAACGATCTCTGGTGTAAATTGGCGCATCGAGCCGTTAAACGAGTCTAGTGTATCTCCTTGTGTGGATTGATCCTCGGATGATATAGCAGCTCCCGACTTTGGTTTTGTGGTTGAAACGCTATTACAATGAGCAACAATGATGAAGTCCATGCCTTTGGCGGAGAGCAGCCGGTCATAATTGGTGTCTAAGATCACCAAAAAGCGCAGTGAAGGTTTAGAGCGAGCGGAACCCAAGGTTTCGATATCATCTAAGCGCGTAGGGGAATCAATTAACACTAAGCCCTCTTGGGGATGAATGATTCCTGTGATCAGGCCGAGGGAATTTTTTGCGATGAAAATGTTGGGTGCAATTTCCTGCATGTTATTTTTTCTCCAAGATGGTTACTTTGGTGCGTCACGCAATAAACCACATATCCTCGGTGTATTATAGTCAATCTTAGGCTCATTTCCAAACTATTATATTTGAGGGTGCTGAAAAACATTGGTAAATCGATTACATCCAAATTTTTCAAAGTTAA
>DMCS01000102.1:4252-9844 GCA_003445715.1 Candidatus Mesolinea sp.
AAGAATTTCAATCTGCCCTCACCCTGCCCTATCCCAGGAGCGGACGGAAAGTTTTACACTGAAACGAGACGCTGGGAAGGGAAATCAAATGGGTGGGGGTCTGCAGTTTATGAACATATTGTAATCTTCTTGAATATAAAGTTATTCATTTTTTAATGTTCTGGACATTTTCAACACCCTCTATATTTTCAGTGGGGACAATACGATTAATAAAGTATCTATTCTGTGTTAGCGAAATTCTAATAATTGGGGATTACATTTAGATTGTGTATCAAAATGAGTTTCAAAGGAGATGAAAACATGACATTTTACTTTCACCCACGAAGTCGAAGATTTGGTTTACAAGCCTATGCAGACATAATGCGCGAGATGGGCAAAGAATTAGATTTCGATGTATTTTTACCTGTTGATCTAAAATCCACTGCAGATGCGTACGAACTCAAAGCTTTCTTACCCGGCGTCAGTGCTGAGGATGTTGAGATCCAGGTGGTCAATGGTGTGGTCACGTTGAGTGGAGAGCTCAAAGTTGAGCGCGATGCTAAGAGTGATTACATCCTCAGTGAATTGCCTACGGGTAAGTTCCAACGTGTCGTTTCGTTGCCATCATCGGTAGATGCCGATAATGTTGTCGCAACACTCGAAAATGGCGTGCTGACGGTATTGATCCCCAAAGCCGAAGAAGCGCGCAGCAAGACAATCAAGATTCAAACCAAGTAATGCTCTAAGAGGAGCTTCAGACCACAACAACGCCAATCTTCTAATAAGGTTGGCATTGTTATTATTAATCCTAATGTTATCAGGAACGGGTGCCTAAGTGTTGATTTGGCATCAAAAATGTATATAATAAATAAAGAAATGCTCACCGAAAGAATGGAACTATTTTCGCATTAAAACGTCAATAATATAATTAGACTGTCGGCAAAAATTGTTTAGACTCGAGAAGTCATAAAGGAGAACATATGAAAAAGCAGAAACTTGTGGGTTTAATCGTTATTGTAACTTTATTCGTTTCTATTCTTGCTGGGGTCAGTGAAGTCCAAGCTTCCACATATCCCACATTTTCCATCTCGGAAGTGAAGACAGATGAAAGTGTGACCATTCTCACTAGTAACATGCCGGCGAACAAGAACTTCAACGTTCTGATGGGTGAGATTGGGACAAAAGGCATCGATGGAATTGTCGTTGCAACTCTCAATTCGGATAAAGGTGGTGCATTTTTAGCCACTTTTCCGATTCCTGAGCAGCTGAAGGGGCGCGCACAGATTGCCATCCGCCTCGAAGGTACGGATAATCCCTATTATGCCTACAACTGGTTTTGGAACGATGCGCAAGATGGCACCTGGCCAGAGGATTATCCTCCTGCCCAGCCACCCGCGTGTGCTTGCAACATCCCTACCATTTCGATTAAAGCCGTCGTTAAAGGTGAAGATGTTACCATTACCACGAACAATTTCCCCAAGAATGTAGAATTTACAGTACTGATGGGAAAGATGTGGACGCGCGGTATCAACGGGATCAAAGTTGCGACGCTTAATTCTGGGAAAGGCGGCAGCTTCGAAGCCACTTTTGATATCCCTGATGCGCTTGCCAAAGAGGAACGTATCGCCATTCGCTTAGAAGGCACCGGTGGTTATTACGCTTATAACTGGTTTTGGAATAACACGGCTAGTGTCCCTCCGGCGGAGCCAGTAGACGGCTACAGCGGATATCCCTATTTCTTTATCACCGCAGTCGAAGAGGATTCCACTGTCTCGATTAAAGCGTACAACTTGCCCAAAGACACCGATTTTGCTGTTCTTATGGGGAAGATGTGGACAAAGGGTATCAATGGTATCGAGGTAACCACACTTAATTCGGGTGAAGGCGGAACACTGGAAGCCACCTTTGATATTCCAGAGGAACTGGCTGGCGAGCAACGCATCTCCATCCGCCTGCAAGGCGACGTGTACTACGCCTACAATTGGTTTTGGAACAACACAACGAACTAAAATTGCGTCTTTTCTCTTAGGGCTGACTGATTTTTAGCCAGCCCTAAAGTTTTTCAAATTTGGTAAAACTTCTTCATTTTGTCTAAGCTCTAAGTGAATATCGCATCATACGATTTTTGATTTTATGGTATTATTCGCGCCGGTGAGAAAATGAACAATAAAATTACCATTATCGAAGGCCCAACGCCTACTTTTGAACCTATCGAGGATTCGCAAGTGCGCGGCAGCACCACCACTTGGACTGCAGGGATCCTCGAGGGTCCTTATCTCTATACGATGGCGATGACCACCTTGCGCACTTTCGATAGTGAGACATTAATCAAGCGGTGCACAAGCGCTTGGCAGCAAAATTTGACCATGTTTTTAGAATATCGTGATGAAATTGGATTGACGAAACAAGCCCCTATCTTGGCTGCGCGTGCACTTAACTTAGAAGAAGGAGACGCCATTCAACTGTGGATTCGGCAAGATTTGCAGCTCGACCCTGACGATTACTTCGATGATGAAGACGAAGCAGATAAAGAAGAAGGAGCGGAAGGTTTTTAACCTCCCACTCATGGATTACCCCTTAAATACAAAGGCGCGCAACATGGCGCGCTTTTTTGATTCATTGCCCCAGGAGGGAATCGAACCCCCAACCTAGGCGTTAGGAGTGCCTTGCTCTATCCAATTGAGCTACTGGAGCTTAACCCAATTATACCCTAGCGTCTTTTATACTGCAGGTAATCTATATATAACTTACGCCGCAGTGACCACAGTATATAGAGTATCAGGGTAGCAAGGTCAAGGGATTGATAAAGCCACCCATGTAGCGGATTTCGAAGTGCAGGTGCGGTCCGGTGGAGTTACCCGTGCTGCCAGCGGCTCCAAGCACGGAGCCCTTGGAAATATTTTGCCCGCAGCTGACGTTAATCGCACTTAGGTGGGCATAAACCGTGACGTAGCCATTGTTGTGATCAATAATAACCACATTGCCATAGCCATTTTCCATCCAACCAGCCCAAACCACAACGCCGCTATCGGCAGCATAAATTGGAGAGCCTGTTCCTGCACCGATATCAATCGCTAAGTGCCCAGACCAATAATTATTGCCGGAAATGGTATGCACGCTTGTCGGCCAAGTGAAGTAACCCGTCCCAGGGAAGTAATTCGCACTGGTATCGCATTGGAAATAAGGGCTGGTAGAAACGCCCGCAGCACCCCGTGGGATATCCGGGATGAGCCATTGCTGATATTCGCGTTCACCGCCAGGAACCATGACATAAGTCCCGGGTTCAATGACCGGATTGCTCAAGTCAATATTATTCCCAACGTACAGGAGGATATCTTCGGGCGTCACAGAAAAATTGGCGGCGACCTTTTCGAGGGTATCGCGAGAGGTCCATTTGTACCAGATCCCATCAGTAGGAGGGATTTTAAGCACCTGCCCGATCGCCAGACGATGCGGGTTATCGCGCAAGACGTCATAATTGGACCACAGGACAGTTTCTGGGGCGATGTCGAATTTTTGCGCAATGCCAAACACCGAATCGCCTTCCTGCACGGTATATTCGATAGCTGTAGTGCGCAGGCTAGTGTCTATATCGGTATGTGGGTTGGGCTGGCGGATAAGCGCTTCTTGCGTTGCGCTGAGATGAAAAGGCGGAACACTTTGCAGCGTGTTTCCTGAAGTTGGATTGCCACCGCCACTTTCAGCTGCCACAAAAGATTGGTCCTGTTCAACCATAGAACGGGCGATCTCGGGCTGCCAAAACAGCATGGAGATCAAGGCAGCGCAAATAACTGCCGTAAGCACCCATGCGCGTGTGCTTCGGTGCTTTGTATTATCTTTACTTGTAGACTTCTCCAAGTTTTCTTCAGTCATCTTGGGGATTATAGCTTAATTTATACGGTGTCCGTCAAGGTTTCTAAGAACTCTGCATTGGTCTTTGTTTTTTCCATGCGCTGTAGAATTGCTTCAGTTGCCACAGCCATATCCATTCCAGCGCCTTGGGGCGGGTTAGAGACCATTTGCAGATACATGCGGCGCATTAACCAGATTTTCTGGAGAGTGTCTCTATCCAGCAGCAACTCCTCACGACGCGTGGAAGAGCGTTCGATATCAATGGCTGGGAAGATGCGCCGTTCCTGAAGTTTACGAGAGAGGATCAATTCCATATTACCGGTGCCCTTGAATTCTTCATAGACGACGTCGTCTAAGCGTGAACCAGTATCTATCAGCGCGGTTGCAATGATGGTCAGGCTGCCGCCGTCTTCCATGTTACGCGCCGCCCCGAAGAAATGTTTGGGAGGATAAAGTGCTGACGGGTCCATACCACCGGAAAGCGTGCGTCCGGATGGGTTGACCACCATGTTGTAGGCACGTGCCAAGCGGGTTAATGAGTCCATTAAAATAACCACATCCAAACCGTTTTCGACCAGCCGCTTGGCGCGGTCTAACGCAATCTCCGCCATTCGGACATGGGCATTAACCGGCTCATCAAAAGTGCTGGCAACTACTTCAGCATCCACAGAGCGGTCCAAATCGGTAACCTCTTCGGGGCGTTCGCCAATCAAGGACATAATTTGGCGTACTTCTGGGTGATTGACTGAAATAGCGTTTGCAATGTCTTTAAGAATAGTTGTTTTACCAGCCTTAGGCGGAGAAACGATCATGCTACGCTGGCCGCCGCCGATGGGAGCGATCATATTAATCAAGCGGGTTGATAAGTTTTTAGGATCATGCTCTAAATTTAAGAGCTTATCAGGGAAAATAGGGGTGAGGGATTCGAACTTGGGGCGGTTGCGTGCCTCATCTGGAGAGAGGCCATTGATGGATTCCACTTTAAGTAATCCGTAATGCCGCTCGGACTCTCGGGGTGGGCGTACATGTCCAATCACAAGATCGCCAGAACGCAGATCATAACGACGCAATTGTGCCTGAGAGACATAAATATCATCAGGGCTGATGCGGTAGTTAGGCCGCAAAAAGCCGATGCCTTCATTCATGATCTCCAGGATGCCACCACGTAATTCTAAACCTTCCTGTTCACCAAGGGCTTGAGCGATTTTAACAATGAGCCCTTCTCTTTTAAGCCGATTGGGTTTGGGAAAGTTCAAATCCTCCGCAATTTTGCGAAGTTCATCAATTGTTTTATTTTCTAATTCAAAAATATCCATATCATCCTTTTTAGCAGGCGCTGTTCATCTCATTGGCGACCAGTTCCTTCGAGTGACATTTCATCAAACGCAAACTTGGTATTTATGAATTCACACCTATTCTAATTATTAATTGGGAAGTTACTCAAAAACTAATGAGTAGATTTTTTATTGTAGTAATTTAAAAATTTATTTTCCTAAAAAATTGATGCACTGATTATAACAGTTTTTTGAAGAGATGCAAGCAAAATGTCAAATCCTGTAAAAGCAAAGTGATAATGTCCTAAAGGTGCAAAATAGAAATGCTTGGATTCAACTCGCAAGTGCAACAAAGCTGGAAGTAGAAAGGGCAATAGGTCACCGGATCACATTTACAGAGGCAGCCAGAAAACAGGGAATAAACGAATAGCCAGTTAGGTTCAGCCCGAAAAAGAGCGTTAAGCATGCCCTGATTATCAGTCTTTGA
>DMCS01000106.1 GCA_003445715.1 Candidatus Mesolinea sp.
AAGGGCATGGAATTCGCCGCTCATGAAGAAATTGCGCAGGCCGTGGCAGCAGAGATTTATTTCGCCCATCCCTATGCTTCTTGGGAAAGAGGAACCAATGAAAATACCAATGGCTTGATCCGGCAATATATTCCCAAGGACGAGGACTTTCGAACATTAACTGATTTTGACATCGCTTTTGTTGAGTATCGACTGAACACCAGACCACGAAAGTGTTTATCGTTTACCTCGCCTATGGGATTCTTAAAAAGTCACTGTTGCACTTGATACTTGAATCTAGGCGGCTTAAAATCAAAAAAATATCCCTGTTTAAGCATGCAGGGATATTTTTGCTTTTTTTAGTCGCCGGAAAAGTAAATTTCAAACAGCGCTTTATGGTAGGATTGACTCACATTTTATGGAGATAATTGGCAGGTAACATCATGTTTAGAACCCGTTTCGCCCCCAGCCCCACCGGCTACATGCATATTGGCAACTTGCGCACTGCGCTGTATGCTTTCCTCTTAGCGCGCAAACATCATGGCACTTTTATCCTGCGCATCGAAGATACCGATCAATCGCGCAACGTGCCGGAAGCCGTGGCAGCTATCTATAAAAGCTTAGCCCTAGCCGGCATCACTTATGATGAAGGCCCCGATAAAGACGGCGGCAGAGGACCCTATGTGCAAAGCCAGCGGCTGCCTATCTATAAAAAGTACGCTGAGCAGTTGATTGCTTCAGGCGATGCCTATTACTGCTTCTGTAAAAAGGAGGCACAAACTGAAAGTGAGGAATCGCCGGGCATTGCAGAGCAAAAACGCGACCCCTGTCGTTACCTGACCGTGGAGCAGGTGGCTGACCGCTTCGCCGAGGGCATCACGCCAGTCATCCGCCAGCGCATCCCTGACCAGGGCAGCACCACTTTCACAGACCATGTTTACGGCACTATCACGGTCGAAAATGCACACTTAGATGACCAAGTGCTGCTCAAATCCGACGGCTTCCCCACGTATAACTTTGCCAATGTGGTGGATGACCACCTGATGGAGATCACCCACGTTATCCGCGGGCAGGAGTACCTCTCCTCCACTCCCAAGTACAACCTGCTCTATCAGGCTTTTGGCTGGCAGATCCCCGAATACATCCACCTCCCGCTGATTTTGCGCGAAGATGGCGCCAAGCTCAGCAAGCGCGCCGGCGACCCTTCCTTTGAGGATCTCGTGCAGATGGGCTTTTTGCCGGAAGCCATCGTCAATTACGTGGCGCTGCTTGGCTGGAACCCGGGCGATGAACGTGAGTTTTTCACCATGGAAGAACTCATCGAGGCTTTCGATATCGAGCGCATCAACAAGTCCAGCGCCGCCTTTTCACTGGATAAACTTACCTGGCTGAATGGCGAACACATCCGCCGGCTAGACCCCCAAAAATTCCATGAAATCGCACTCAAGTATTACCCAGAGGGCGTGCGCCATTTGGACCTAGAAAAAATCAGCCGCCTTATCCAAATTCGCATCGAACGCTTCACCGAAATCCCCGCGATGGTAAAGTTCCTTTATGAGCTGCCAGATTATAATGCAGCGCTTTTTGAGAACCCTAAATCTAAATCCACGCTGCAATCCAGCCGTGAGATCCTAGAAGCTGTCATCCCGCTCCTGGAGGGCTTGCAGGAATGGACGAACGAGTCGCTCTTCGCAGCGCTCAAGCAGTTTGCTGCAGAACACGGTTACAAAACCGGCACGGTTATGTGGCCTATCCGCACAGCACTTTCCGGTCAGTTTGCTTCACCGGGCGGCGCCACCGAGCTGGCAGACCTGCTGGGCAAAGCAGAAACTTTGCGCCGGCTGAGGATCGGATTGGAAAAATTACAACAATAACTGAAGGATAAGTAAACCGCCCTAAGGTTGTGTCAGCCGGGCGGTTTTTTGGAATAATTCTTGCACAAAATAAGCAAGATTGACGTGCTGAGAAACGGATGATGAACATACTCCAGGACTTTGCCTTGGCTTTGATGGATTTTCCCACCGCCTTGCTCTATTACCTTGTGCTGCTGGCAGCCGGCGGCTTAGCATTTTTAGCTGCTAACCGAGCAACGAACGCTGGCGAGCAGCTCGCTCTGCCATTACGCGCGGCTTTCTTGTTTGTGTTCTGCTCACAGCTTGTTCTGCTGACCTTAAGCCTGCTGCTCTTTCAGGGTTATGCCTATATTAATGAATTTTTCCCTCTGGTGTTCCAAACCCTAACCTTCATCACTTTGGTCTGGATTGTTTGGGCATTGGCGTTACCTCAAGGCAAGGGCTGGCTAGCCAAAGGCTGGCTCAAACGCCTTCCTTTGATTTTGACCTTAGCGGCTTTTCTAGCTGGTTGCCTCACCGTTTTTTTTATTACCCAGCAACACGCTGAGTATGGAATTATTTGGGTTTATCAGGCTTGGGCAGGGGCATCTCTTGTGCTTCTTTTAGCTGGCATCGATTTCATCCTTATCCGTAAGCACCCCATGAAATTAGAAGGTTTTTTGGTGCTCTTAATAGCTGCTTTAGGTTACTTAGTTTTTCTTGTCGATCCAGTATCCGCTGCGCTGCCGGCTGCTATTTCCCTGAGCCAATTGCTTTACTATCCGCTTTTGGTAAGCATCGCTTGGCAAACCCAACCCAAACCAGCTATCACCCGACAGGTGAACTCCCTTCCTGCCTCGCCTGAATTGGCTGAGGCTTTCTTAGAGCTCAACTTAAGGAGCGACCAGGAGCAAATTCGCAATGCGCTTACGCACAGCCTGAGCATTCACTTGATGAGCGATTTACTTGGATTGGTGGAGCACACCTCAGAGGGCAGCCTGCGCGTGAGCAACACTTATGACTTGATCCGCGAGGCTTGGCTGCCGGCTTTTGAGCTCTCCCCTGAACAGGTACCACAGTTAGCTGCGCACTTTGAAGACGGATTGCCTTTCAACGCAAACAAAGCAGAGGAACTGGCTGAGGAAAAAGCTGCGCTCATCCAGGCAATGGGTTATAACGCCAGTGGCTGCCTGTTGCTCTACCCGCTCAAGGGAGAGCGTGAAACTCCACAATATGGGTTACTTTGCCTTACCACTTACACCAACCGCGCTTGGACACGTGAGGATCAAACTCGCTTATCTGTCATCGCTGAAAATATCGTGCGGGTTTTAGATAAATCTGCCGCGATTGACGCTCAAGCTAAAGCTGTTGAGGGGTTGCGCATCAGCTTAAATCAGCAACAACGACAAAATGCCCACTTGAGAGAGGATTTGGAACATCATCAAAAGCTGCTCAGTGAGCTGCGTCAGGAATATCTGCAAGTAAAGAATCGGTACACAAAGGAAACCCAGCTTTGGGCTTCACGGCAAAAGGCACTCGAAGGCAAGCTGGCAAGTTTAGAAGAAACGCTCCAAAAACAGGCGGCTGCTTTTGCTGAAGTGGAAACCTTACAACAACAAAAAAACGATCTGGAAGAGGCACTGGCAAAAAACACCGAAAAGTTGAGCAACCTCAAGCGAGCCTTAGCAAGTGCACAAGAACTGCTCAGCGGCACAACTCCGACGCCTTCCGGCAAGGATAATGCTGAGACTGGCAAAAGCGCAGAGATGCTTTCTGGCAGCCAAGCTGCTGCTGCCGTGCAATCGATGCTGGAAGAAAACACGGAAAACCGCGATTCATACGATATCCAGCTCAAAAGTCAAATTGACAGCCTGCCTACTATTCCTCAGAAATTCCTCGCAACCCTGCAAAAGGTGTTGCAAAACTTATTGCGCAATGCCATAGCAGCTTCCCCTCAAGGGAGCAGCATCTTCATCGAGCTTATGCCTTCTGAGGACCAAAGCCTTCCAGAAAGCCTGGAAATCCGGGTGACAGATCAGGGTGGCGGGCTCAGCGAGGCAGAGCAGAGTGCCTTCCTCAGCTTGCTGGCGGGTGCAGAGGGGGACATGCCCGCGTCTATCGGCAATGCGCAAGCCTTACACCAGGCAGTGGCGCTCGTCCAGGCAGCCGGCGGTCATTGGTGGATCCATGCGGAGCCAGGTCAATCCACCACCTATCGGGTAAGCCTGCCGTTAATTGAGCAAGGTGTCCTTTAATAAGGATGCTAAAAAGATTAAAATGAGCCTGATCATATACTTGCGGAAAGAGCTGTAAAGAGCTTATGAGATTAAATCAACATCAAAAAATTACTTTAGCAGTTTTTATTGTACTTACCCTCTCGTTTGTGGGTGTAATCTTTTCAGCTGCCTTGGTGCGCGGCATGGCTAATTCTGCCTCTTCCAAATACCAGATCAGTCTTAAGGACTACCCACCTACCGCCACCCCTTTCCAACCGAATGCCTTTGCCAATATCCTGGAAGATGGCACCATTGAACTACTGCCACAACCAGTCCACACGCCTACGCCTGTGCCTGTAATCTCAGAAGACCAGCTGCCCGACCGCCAGATGAATATTCTGCTCTTGGGTGCAGATGATTTTGCCGCCAATGGTTTTCGCACCGATGTGATCATGCTGCTTTCACTCAATCCCAAACATCACTCCGTCAGTCTAATCTCTTTCCCCCGAGATTTGTACGTTACTATCCCGGGGTACTGGTCCAACCGCATCAATTCCGTCTGGGGCTTGGGCGGTTTCGATTTGCTGGCAGATACTTTCGAAGTCAATTTTGGCATCCATCCGCAATATTATATGATGGTCAATTACAACGGATTTAGGGATGTGGTCAACAGCCTGGATGGTATAGACGTGGTTGTGACCCAAGAACTGCAGGATTCCTGCGGAAGAGATGCCAGTGGTTGGTGCATTATTAAACCGGGCACCGTGCACATGGATGGCGATATGGCGCTATGGTATTCCCGCTCGCGGCAGACCAGCAGCGACTTTGACCGAAACCGCCGCGCACAGGAAGTTGTCAAAGCCATCTTCACCAAAGCAATGAACCTGAATATGCTCCCCAAGTTACCCGAGCTATATGGACTCTACCGCGAGTATATCGATACGAACGTGCAGCTCCTAGACATCCTCCCTTATTTGCCTTTAGCTACGGAAGTGATGAAAACCGGAAATATCAATCAATATGCCGTTGGACCAGAAGTCGTGAGCAATTGGATCACAGCCGAGGGCGCAATGGTCCTCATCCCTAATTATTACGGAATTAGTGAAATCTTGAGCGAGGCACTCTATCTAAACGAGTAGCGGATGCCCATATCCTCGTTCAAACCTTTAACGCAAAACTCGGCCACCTTGTGTTGACCAATTAGCAACGCGCCCTTATGTGAGAGGGTGTTGAAAATGTCCAGAACATTAAAAAATGAATAACTATATGTTCAAGAAGATCAAAATACGTTCATAAAACTGCACTGCAAAACCCCTCCCCTTTGATTCCCCTCCCCAGCGTTGGGGTGGCAACAGTTTATTGGACACTGGCCTCCCTTATTTCGAACTCCAATGGACTTAGATAACCTAAGGTCGAATGGAGCCTTTCACGATTGTACCAAATCTCAATGTACTCAAATATGCTCGTTTTTGCTATTGCCCTGCTTTCAAATACGCTGTCCGCACACTCTCCTTTCAACGTGGAGAAAAAACTCTCCGCACAAGCATTATCATAACAATTTCCCTTGCCACTCATGCTGATCTGGCAGTTTTTCTCGCGTAACAAATCTAGATAAGCTTTACTTGTATACTGGCTGCCCAGATCACTGTGATGCAGCCGTTGTTCGGGCGG
>DMCS01000055.1 GCA_003445715.1 Candidatus Mesolinea sp.
TTAAATTTCCAAGAAAAACCCATACTGACAACTTTATCAACCAAATAGGGCATTTCCAAATTGCCAGTATTAGGACATTTCTAATTAGCCATGACACTTTTGCAATAAAAAGCCCCCGCCAAAATGCAGGGGCTAAATCAAAATCGACCACGCTTACGCCGAGGTTTCATCCTCTGCTTGATTTTCATCCGCAGGTTCTTCCTCAGGTTGGCTTGGGGCTGCAGGTTCTGTTGATGCGGTCTGCGTCACGGATTTCGCTGTTGCTTCACCCTCTGGCTCAACAAACATCATATCAGAGGCATCGATTCCTTCCGTCTGGATTGCTTGAACGGCTTTGGGCTGCCAAACGGTATGCCGCAAGACCAATATGAGTAATGCCACAAGTCCAACGATTAACATCACTGTTTGATTGATATTGATAGTTCCAACAGCAGAGGGATCGAGGCGGATAAACTCTAGTCCAAATCGAACAAGTGGGTAATACACCAAATACATCAGGAAAAGATCCCCAGTAAAAAGCTTATCCTTGTATTTCCTACCAACATAAAGTAGCAATAATCCACCCAAGAGAGTCAGTAGTGATTCATAAAGGAATAAAGGATGGTAGCGCTCTACAGCTTCGAAACCTGGCAGGCGGTGCGCTGGGTCAATATATATTGCCCAAGGCAGATCCGATGGGGGACCGTAAACTTCCTGATTGACAAAATTACCCCAGCGACCGATGGCTTGGGCAATCAACAAGCCAGGAGCAATGATATCTGTCCATTCGAAGAAATTTTGCTTTTGCGCGCGGCAATAGATGGCCAGCGCAATCGCACCGCCGATTATGCCGCCAAATATGCCTAACCCGCCTTTCCATATCTTTAAAATTTCCAGCGGGTGTTGAAAATAGTATTGCGTGGTCAAGCCCATGGCGGCATTGGATGAGGATGGCGTGAGCACATGCCACAACCTTGCGCCGATGATCCCGCCAATGAGCAGCCACGGCAGCATATCCCAGACCATTTCTGGGTCTTTCCCACGGCGTTTGGCTTCTTGTGTTGCCAGCCAAGCAGCTGCCAAAGCACCAGCTAAAATAATCAACGCATAAAAGCGGATCATGATTGGACCAATTTGTATTCCTTGAGGCATCTCATTATTCCTTTCAATATAATTTTGCAAATCTTACTGCTCAGCCTGCTTGCGGACATGAAATAAACGCTGGATGGCAGTCAGGTTCCCTAAAACAGCAATTATACTAACAGAAATGAGCGGGATATGAAAGAGCAGACCAGGGATGAGGATGAGGTAACGTTCTACACGCGAGAGAATCCCTACCTTCGCCTCGAATCCCAAGGCTTCCGCGCGCGCCCGGGTATAAGAAACTAACACCGCGCCAGCCGCTGCAATATAAGTAAGCATGATCCCAGCATGATTACCCGTTGTAGAAAAGTAATAAAGCAACCCGCCTAAAAGAAGCAATTCATCATAGCGGTCTGTCACCGAATCCAAGAAGGCGCCAAAAGGAGTTTGCCTGTCTTGCCTGCGCGCGAGTGCCCCATCCACAGCATCCAGCGGACCCATCAACATGGCAACCACACCGCCCCATGTCAAATGCCCTGCTCCAATGAGAAGCGCAGCAACAACGTTCCCACCCAGCCCCGCCAACGTCACCATGTTAGCTGTAATTCCATGGGCAATGCAAAAATCGGCGATTTTATTTAATATCGGTTGGAAGGTGCGGCGTAAAAAAGTTTCCAATCCTGGGGCTTGCTCTTGAGCCATAGCGCTCCTTCATTTTGGGGTGACGTGCGCTAAGAGTATACCTCTATTCCTCGTCCTCATCTCGGTGGTCTAAAAAGACTTCTCGATTTTTTCCCCCGCCCTGAGCTGGACCAATGATTCCACGCTCTTCCAGCGCATCAATCAGCCAAGCGGCTCTCGGGTAGCTGATGTGGAGCTGCCGTTGAAAATAGGAAGCACTCGCGCGCTTTGTGCGCCGCAACAATTCAATGGCTTGGTTGATTAAAGCTTCATCACCATCCGATTCGCTCTGCTGCTGGATTATCTTTTCCCAGGGTGAGTCTTCCTTCTCTACATCAACTTTATGCATGACAGCCTGTGCTTTTAGAGGTTCACTCTGCGGGGTGTGCGCTTGCCACCAACTAATCACCCGTTTAAGTTCTTGATCAGAAACCAACACACCCTGTGAGCGCTGTGGCACACCTATTTCCGGATGCAAGAAAAGCATATCTCCTTTACCGAGCAAAGTTTCAGCGCCAGCCATATCTAAAATCACGCGCGAATCGACCGAAGAAGCCACCGTAAAGGCGATGCGCGTGGGAAAGTTGGCTTTGATCACCCCGGTCACCACGTCAATGCTGGGGCGTTGGGTAGCAATGATGAGATGAATGCCAACAGCCCTTGCCTTTTGGGCTAAGCGCACCAAGGCACGCTCAGTCTCTTCCGGCGAGCTGAGCATGAGGTCTGCCAGCTCATCCACCAAAATGACGACGCGTGGCAGCTTCGGAAAGCCGGCACGTTGCATCTTGGTGTTGTAAGAGTCCAGATTGCGTGCGTGCGCGGTTTCCAGCTGCTTGTAGCGTGCATCCATCTCACCCACAGCCCATTGCAATACCTTTTTGATGCGTTCCACATCGGTTTCGACCGGTCCAAGCAAATGTGGTAAGCCATTGAAGCGCGTCAGCTCTACCATTTTCGGGTCAATCATCACCAAGCGTAAGTCCTCAGGCAAATTATTCATGACCAAACAAGTCGTGATGGCAGCGATGCAGATGGACTTACCAGAGTTGGTTGCACCGGCAATCAACAAATGCGGCATCGTGGTCAAATCCGAGACCAGCGGTTGACCAGAGACGTCGCGCCCTAATGGGATAGCAAGCGGCGAGTTGACGCGCATAAAGCTTTCCGATTCTAAGATTGGGCGCAGCCGGACGATGGTATGTACCGCGTTGGGAATTTCGATGCCTACATAAGATTTACCAGGCACCGGTGCTTCGATGCGTAAACGTTCTGCTTTGAGCGCTAAAGCTAAATCTTTGGAGAGGCTCGAGATTTGCGCGATGCGCACTTTTTGGCGTTCTTCCTCATTGCCGCCCTTCTCAATGTAACCCGGTTCGACAGCATATTGTGTTACGGAAGGACCCACCCGGTAGCCAACCACCTTAGCGGGAATGCCAAAATCTTGCAAGGTTTTCTCGATGATCGCAGCGTTTGTGTTGATGGTCGCTTGATTGGCTACAATAGGTTTTTCTGCTTCCAGCAGGTTGAGCGGCGGGAGATCTGCGGAGCGTTCAAAAGGTTTTGTCGGTGTGGGTGTATCGACCAGCTCAACCCGTTTTTGTCTAAATTCACGCGGGATTGGAGCTTGCGTTTTGGGTTTGCTTTCTGTAAGTGGTGCTGGTTCAACCTCCGCGTGACGCATTTCTGCTACCGGCTCAGTTGCAGCGACTAGGCTTCCTTCTGGGATAGGGATTGCTGGCTGATGCTTGCTCGCTCTCTTGCGCGCCCAAGATTCCACGTGCGCAAAGAAGTTAAATCCATAGAGAAAGAGAAACAAACTGACTCCGGCGAGTAAAACCCCCGCTGGTACCCAGCCAATGAAGGAGACAAGCGGATACGCCAGCCCCCAGCCGACGCTGCCCCCAAGGCTTTGCCCCTCTTCCACGATGAGGATGCTTTCGCGCGCAAAAGCAGAGAGCGCCCCAAGCACCCCCAATATACCCAGCTCCACCAAAATGACACGCCCCAGCCGGAAGTTCAGCTCCGCTTGGCGCTCACGCGAAAGCAGCAGCCATGCCGCCATCAGCAACGCCACTGGAATAATCAAGCGACCAACACCAAACCAAATAGCCAGCTGATGCAGAACCGCATCCAACAATATGCCCCGCGTAATCCCCAGCCCGCCTAATAACAATACAAAGCCGAGTGCGAGCAGAAACACACCCGCCAAATCCCACCTAAAATCAGCGAGCTTAACCGCGATTCCAGAGCTGTTATGCTGAGTAGTATCAAGGTTTTTAATCAGATTTGCCGCGGAACGCTTGTTTGCTCCCACCCGCGGCCTGGCTTTTTCCTGCTCAATAGCGTTTTCTCTTTTAGGCTTAGGCATCGTAAAATAAACTTTTCCTTGCAAGATAGATTGCAAATTCTGTGCCAGGATTTTTCGAGGCACACAGGTTTATTTATCAGTCTGAATTTCTGGGCTTGGCTTTGCTTCGGAATTGGCAGCTTCTGCTTCCATCTTCATCAAGTTGTGCGCCACACTTTCTAAGGCAATGCGCTGTTTTCGATAAAGGTCTGCTTCAGAAACCGATAGTTTGCGCGCAACTTCGCGCACTTTTTCCCCCTGGATAAACTTAAGATCCAAAATATTATATAAAATCCAATCGGAAGTATACTTACGTTCCCCTTCTGGCCTGATTTGTTCAATTGCCTGCTTGAGTAATGCGCGTAAAGCGTTTGTGCGGCTGCCATCGTGTGATTCGCTTTCAGCCTGTACCACTTTGAGCTCCAAGAGCGAGCTATTCGTCAGCTTGGGACCGCCCCAATAATGCGAAAGAGCATCTTTTACCCAATCAACAAATTCCGGCGGGACATGCGGAACACCGTTGCGATAAAGACCCCTTTGGTTATAACTGGCGCTAGCAATCAGCTCTTGAATGTAATCAACTTCTGGTTGCAGCGTGGAGAGGGATTCCAACACTTGCATCTGTAAGGCACGGTCCTTCAATGCCAAAGTTGCCCGTTCTGCCAGAAGCTTCACCGCTTTAAGCTGTTCCGGCTCAAATTCCTGATCAGCCTGCATTGGAAAGCCGCAGATGCCAAATAAGTGGTATTGACCTTGTTCATCTAATTGGTATTCTAAGGGGATGAGTCCATAACCATCTAAGCGGTAAATTTCCCTTGTCTCTTTAGGAGAGTGATTGATCTTTTGAATAAGGGCATCAGAAACCGGTAAATGGTCCAAGATATGCCGGTCGCCAGCGTGAATGATATAACTGACGAGGTTACCCTCCAATACGGCGATAAAAGCCCCGGGCACTTGCAACTGATCGCAGATCGAGGCGGTAATAATTTCCAAGAATTGATCAAGGTCCTTCTCCGTAAGCATGCGTTCTTCTAAGTTGCGGATCAGGCTCAAATCCTCTCGGTCAGCCCCAAAAAAAAGTGCTTTTTCCATTGCGGGTGCTACTAAGGTAATCACATACTCCAGGAGCATAATCGTGGCAATCATGACCACAGGCACATAAGGGTTATAGGGGTTGCCATAGAGCTCCCCATAGCGGCGGACAACAGTGGTCATCCCCAAAGTAACCACAGCCACAAACGGCCCGCGCATCAGCCAACGGAATAGCCGGCTTTTGATCGCCCGATCGGTCCAATTGAACCCGAAAAACGATACAACGTAAGCCATTGCCATCAACGAAACTACCGTGATGAGGCTGCCAATTAAGTTGAGAATCCAAAAGAAATCCGGATTGCGATAGAAAAGCTGGCTGCCATGCAGCAAAAATAGAATGGAGATAACTGCTGGTGCGATCGTGCCCACGAGCAGATACATCAGCCGCCGCCGTGTAGTGGTGGTGTTGCTGCGCCGCACTGCCCGTCCCAAGTTATAAAACGAGAGCCCATTCACCAAAAAGTAATACAGGATAAAAAAGCGGGTGCCACTGGTGTGCAGTAAGTAAGGCATGGGGCTCTCCTGAGACGCCAGGTTACCAACTGTGATCCCTAAAGGAATCAGCGCAATCCAAACGAGTGCGATGAGATAAAAAATCCTTACCAGCCAGCGGCGCCGACCCCGGCTAGGCCGGCCGGTTATCGTCAGCAACGCATCTGAAAAATGGAAGTAAGCTGCTGGCAGCATCGCCATAGCTGCCCAGCGGATTTGCAGCCACAGTTGAATCAATTCTGGTGAATTGGAAATATTGGCAATCGTTTCTGTGGTGAACATCAACGCAAGAGCCGCCATCACGATGACAAAAGCGCGGGAAAGTTTATCTTTGAGGTTGAACCCGGAGGAATACATCAGCAAGGCAATCGCTGTAATCGCCACGCCTGCGGTAAAAATCTGCGAGAGCGTCTCCATAACTGAAGTTACTGTAACCTGTAAAAGTGAGTTCGAAACTGAAAAAACCATCACACGCGTTTTTCGAAAAATAATGCTGTTTCCTGATTAGGAAAGTATTGATCAATATAACCGCATAACTGATAGCCAAGCTTTAGCATCATCTTGAGTGCGGGGTCATTACGGATTTGTAATTCGGTTAAGATGCGGTAAGCGCCACGTTCATGCGCCCAGGCTTCACCAGCCAAAAGCATGCGGCTCCCTATGCCTTTCCGCCGCATTCCCTGCGTCACTACGAGGTCGCTAACACGGGCGGTAGCTTTGATGCGCCCTAATTCCAAAGCCACATAGGCAATCACCTGATCCAAAACACAGCCAACAAAAATGGCATCTGCCTCATTCCACGAGGCTAAGAGGGCATCTTCATCCCTTGGGTAGCTAAGGGTCACCGCCCGAGGCAAGTGCACACGCTGGAAACTGCGCGAAAAGCTATCTTTCCCATCCAACACTTCCATTTTGTAAGCATACGCGCTCTTGGAAGCATGATCCAAGGCAATCATGCGGTCCAGGTCTGCCTGCCGAGCAGTTCGAATTTCTAATTCTGCCATTTCTTAATCATATCCTATTCTGGCGGAGGCGTCACTTGAACCACGATGATACAGGCTGAGGTTTCTACCCCTTGATTATCCATAGCCACCAGCCGCAGCATATATTCCCCTGGAACCAGATCGGTTGTGTACCAAAAGCCTAAGCTGCCCTCCACCTGCACGCCGCTGCCGGCGGCAATCACTTGCCAATTGGGCTCGCCCATCGTGGAATACTCGTAACGGTAAGAGCCGTAATTAGGTGTGTTCACCGAACCAAGCACCTCCACAACGCCACTCACTTCATCGCCGTGCTTAGGTGAGGTAATTTCCAGCACGCCTGCCACACAATTGCTCTCAACGCCCTCGATTTGTGCTTGGGGGTAAGGCGTTGGCGTTGGCGTTGCATCAGTCGGAATAACCGCAGGCAGCGTTGCCGTCGGAGTGCTCAGTACTTCAATCGTCGGCGTGGCATAAAGCGGCTGTTGGGCAATCTCGCCTACCAAAAATGTTGCCACAATGAACTCTCCCACAGCGAGCAAGCCTAACAGCACCAAAACCGTTGTGGCAGAAGCCACTTTTTCGTGTGCCACTTGCCGTTCCAGCCCGAAGACTGAGCTGCGGCGCTCCTCGAGTGCGATCGCCAGCCGACGCAGATAGATAATCCCGACCACACCTAAAATCAAGTAGATGGGGATCTCCATCTCCGCGAGGAACTTAATGATGGCATCCATAAGCGTCTAAAGGTCAGAGCAAAGTTGCCAGGGCAACGAATGCTTAGAGCGCAGCCAACACCCCTTTGATCAAGGTGGTCAGCTTGGGGACAATGACCTTTCCAGCTTCCAGCACCTCCTCATGGGAAGCGACATTTTTGCCGCTGAGGTCGATTTTATTAGAAATGCCCGAAATTCCCAGCACTTGCATACCTCCATGCTTCGCCACAATGGCTTCGGGCACCGTAGACATCCCCACGGCGTCTGCACCGGCTTGGCGCAAGAAGCGGCAATCCGCCGGTGTCTCGAAGGATGGACCCGAAAGGCACACGTACACACCTTGCCGCACCGCCAGCGCGTTAGCACCGCTAACTTGCTGGGCTAATGAAAGTAATCCGAGGTCATATACTTGACTCATATCTGGGAAGCGCGGCCCAAATTCATCCAAGTTAGGTCCCCGCAACGGGTTAGGACCCGTCATGGGCAGCAGCGAGAGGTGATCGGTGATAAGCATCAGGTCTCCGGGGGAAAACTCTGGGTTCAGCCCGCCAGCTGCATTCGTAAGGATAAGTGTGTGCATGCCCAAGCGTTGCATCACACGCACAGGTAAGCCAATGCGGGACATGCTGTGCCCTTCGTAGTAGTGCGCCCTACCCTGTAGCACCAGCACAGCTTTGCCTTCCAGCCAGCCGATGACCAAGCGCCCTTCGTGGCCTGCCACCGTGGAGATCGGCCAATGCGGAATGTCGCGTGTGGGGATAACAACGGGGTTTTCGACAGCCTCAGCCAGCGCCCCCAGCCCGGAGCCGAGCACCAAGCCAATTTGTGGTTGAAGGCTAATGCGCTCCCTAATAAATGCCGTCGCGGCATCAATTTGCTCTATGGTTATGAAATCAGACATGCGCACCTCACAAAAGTATGTCTGGTTATTATAACATTTAGGAGAAGCACCCGCTCAAATTATTATTACTGTCGGCAACTACCTTTATGTTAATTAACTTTGATTCGTGTGTCATGGCTAATTAGAAATGTCCTAATGCTGGCAATTTAGAAATGTCCTGTTCAATGGATAAAGTCGCCAGTATGGGTTTTTCTTGGAAATTTAACCTTCATCCTCTTCTTGTAAATCATGTTGAATGAGGACGCTGAAAAACGCTCGTCCATGGATTACCTCCAGCCTCTTCAATGTTCATAATCTCGATTTGCCCTCACCCCGCCCTCTCCCAGCTTCGAGTCACGCCTGTTTCGGCATCAATCTGCTGGGGGAGGGAGGTTCTTTT
>DMCS01000093.1:0-21201 GCA_003445715.1 Candidatus Mesolinea sp.
CTAGGATGCTCTCGGTAACGGCTAATTCATGCATCATAGGTGGTATTATATCCTTTTCAGGGAAGAGTTAATCCGTGAGGGTGTTGAAAAACATTGGTTAATCGGTTACATTCAAATTTTTCAAAGTTAAGAATTTCAATCTGCCATCACCCTGCCCTCTCCCAGCTCCGAATCACGCCTGTCATACTCCTTTTGTCATTGCGAGAAGGGCATTCTTTGCCCGACGAAGCAATCTTCTCTAATTTGTCAGAAGATTGCTTCGCCCCTGCGAGGCTTGCCCATCGGGGCTCGCAATGACAATATCTGAAACGAGAAGCTGGGGAGGGGAATTAAAGGGGTGGGGGGTATGGACATATTGTGATCTTCTTGAATATAAAGTTGTTCATTTTTTATTGTTCTGGACATTTTCAACACCCTCAAGCAGTGAGTGGTATAAATTGGTGCGCGTGGCGCAGGATAGCTGTAAGAAGATGGTGCAAAGCGGTTTTCTACAACGCTCTCGTGAGCTCATCCAGCATCGCCTGGGTTTCGGCAGATACAGCACTGCCCAATTGACGGGAGAGAACCTCTTGACATTGTTGGAAAGTTTGCAAAACCATAGCTCGATTGCCAAGCCGGGCATAAGCTTGCATTAAATAGCGATAGCCTGGTTCCCACAAAGGATCTCGTGCGATTAAAACTTGCGCATAGCTAAGGGCTTGATTGAGCGTGCCTTCCCCGAGCGCATCCTGGATGAGCTTATCCATTAGGCGCAAGTAAAGTTCGTGATAATAATGTTCTTCTAAAATAAAGTATTCTTGGATTGGATCGTTTTCAAAATATTAGCCACGGTACAATTCGGCTGCTTCTGCCAGAGTTGCTGGATCAGGACTTTTTGCAAGCTCTTCGAACAGCATTGCGTCGATAACAATCCCAGCCTGAGGGTTGAGCATATATTGTTCAGCTCTCCTTAGGATGAAATAGGGGGCTTCATCGCGTGGCCGTTGCGGTTCTAATACTTGATTGAGGGTGCTAAGGCTGACTTTGAGGTTATTTGATGCTGTTTTGGGATCAGCATCTGGCCAGAGCATAACGGTGATCTGATCACGATTGAGCCATTTGCCATATTTTGCGACCAACACCTGCAGAAGTTGACGCGCTTTCTCTCTTTTCCACTCGGAAGCATCGATTAATTTTCTGCCAAGCCATACATTGAATCCGCCAAAAGTTTGGATTTTGAGAGTGTATCCAGGATGGTAATTCAATTGCGCCACACCTATTTCCTGGAGTAATTGTTGCAGAAATTCGGTTTTGATATTCTGTTTGCGGGCTTCCAAGAGAACAGGAATAAAATCTTCTGGGTGGTCGCTGCCTAACATTGTGCTGCGATTCAATAAGAACTGATATGCATTTCGCTCAATGAGCGCTAAAGCTTGCTCAATATAAATACAAAATGAGCTCAAAAAGCCCTGGTGGAGAGCACAATACGATAGCCAGAGGAGGGCTGCGGACCGGGATAAGTCATCCCCTACCTTCGCCGCTATGGATTCAGCGATGGTTAATTCCTGGCTAGCAGACTCAAGTTTACCAGCTAGCGCTAAACTAGCTCCTAAGGATATCCTGACGAGTACGCCAATCCACTGGTCTCCAGCGCTGTGCGCAATCGAGAGAGCCCGTTCAGCGACTTCACAAGCCTCTGATAACCGCCCTAAAAAACCTAAAAGTCGGCAGAGTCCCCAAAGCGGCTCGACGTGAATGCGGGCAACATCCACAGATTTGATCGCCTCATTATAATAGCTGCTAATCTGTTCGATCTCACTGTGGTCAATATCAAAATGCCGCCGAAGTTGCAGGGCATGACCTAAACGCATATAGGCAACACTCCGAATGAATACGGAGTGAAAGCGTTGCCCAACCTCAACGCCTTCTTGAGCATATTGTAGTGCTTTATCTATCTCCCCTGTAAATGCATAAAAAAGCGAAAGTAATAAGGAAGATTCACGGTGGAAACGCTGGGGACGGCTGAAAGTATTTGGGTTTATTAGGGGTTCCAGCTGTTGTATCAGCGCAATTCCTGCTTGCGTGCGGCCTGTGCGTAAATACAATCGAGCCTGAATATACTCAATCTCCTCGCTTTTCTCACGAGAAAGCTCGCGTGCACGCCTCAGGTTTTCTTCCGCTAACCACGGTTCACCCTGGTTAACTTCGTTTTCAGCCAATTGTGTTAGCAATGCTGACATTTCTTCGCGGTGCTCAACTGGATTTAGAAGAACCAAAGCTTGCTGCAAAAGCTGATCTGCATTAATTGGTCTGAGTGTATCTAAATACACCTGCGCTTGACCCCGGAGTGCCAAACTGACTCCCCAGGTATTACCTGCCAACTGAAAACCGCGCTGAGAAGTGCGATAGTCTTCTAAGGCAAGGTCAAATTTACCTTTGTAGCGGTTGACTTCACCTGATAAGTAATTGATGTAGGGATAATTCGAGCGAACCTCAGCAGGAAAATGGCTAATCCAATATTGTAGGCTTTCGTGGCGGTTAGTACGAATAAAAGAATCTCCGACGCTTTCTAACAAACGATTAATCTGAGCAAAATCATTTACTTCAAGTAAATGACTGATGGCATTTTCCCAGTTTTGGTGTGCCATATAATAGCTGGCAATTTTACGGTGTAGTTCTCGTTCCACGGCTAGGGTTTTATGTAAGCGGCTCTCCAAAAATTCTCGGAACATGTGATGATAACGGTACAGCCCTGGATGAATTTGCTCAACGAACAAGCCGGAATAATAAAGATCAGAGAGAATATCAACGCTGTTTTGAATATCCAATAGAAAATCACAAGCGTCAATATCCAAATACCTCAAAATTGAGGTCTTGAGCAGAAAATTTTTGTACTCAGGGGGTTGTTTTTCTAACACTTCTTCAGCCAAGTAAGCGAACAGATTAGCGCGTGATTCGCTGCCCTCTTCCAGAATTTGCCCCAAGGTTTCATCAGGATGGTTCTTCATAGTCTGCCAAATCATCTGTAATCCAATTACCCAACCCTCTGTGCGCTGATAAAGCTGATCCACTTCCTCAGGGGTAAGCGCCACATGGTATTGTGAACGGAATAACGCTTCAATTTCCTCATGGGTAAATATTAGGTCACTCTTGCTTAGCATTAATACTGTTCCCTTGGCAATCCAACGGTGCAGAGAGGGGAAATCAATAGGCGTGCGGGTGGAAAAAATTACATGCAAAGAGGGCGGTAAATGCTCAATAAACCAATCCATTAAGTGCAATATGGATGAAGAATCAGCTACATATTGAAAATCATCAATGATAAGCAGACAAGTTTCCTGCATTTCAGCTGTGATGCTGTTGATAAGCGCTATCAACGCTTCTAATGGGTCAATCTCGGGTGTTTTGAGAATGCGTAACGCCTCCACACCAAGCGTTTTCTCCTCCTGATTGAAGGCGGTAAAAAGGTTAGTCAAAAAGAGAGTCTCATCACGATCAGTGCCAGAGACCGACAACCAAAAAATAGGCAAGTTCAGTTCGGAGATAAAAGAAAGCAGCGCAATGCTTTTTCCATATCCAGTGCCCGCATTCAAAATGGTCACAGGGTAATCAAGCGAATCGCTTAAAAGTTGTGTAACCCTTTCCCGATGTAACACATTACTGCGCTTAGCGGGTGGTGTCACCTGACTGAGAATTATCGCGCGTGGGTTGTACATTTCAAGCACCTAATATCTGCATTATAAGCTGTTGGGCGCAGTTTTTGGCCGAAATATATAAAACATAAAGTTAATTGGGTATAGAATGTTCCGGAAAAGATTTTTGTTTGCCACCTCTCCCCCCTATGGTCTATTTTTGCTTTCTACGCGATGCCCACTCTGGCTGCTCTTTGCCAAACGCTTCTTCTGGCAACTCGAATTCATGCTGGTCGAACGCGTAGATGCTAAAAACTTCTTTAAATTCATTGATAATTTGTTCTTCAGTGAGTCCCATCTCTTCGAGTGGGTAACGATGCTGGCTGTGATAGTGTTTTTCTGCCTTTGTTTCTGCCTCAAGTTCGGCAGCAAAAGTTGGCGAAATCGGTAAATTGAGCCACTCATAAAGTTTGCGCGTAATCACATCTGGATGAGCGACAAGCTCCTCATACTGAATGAATTTGCATTTATCCGGTTTATCTTTGAAAAACTCTAACGGGTAAAGGTAATAATATTTCATTAACTCCATGTGTTGCTGGGTGAAGGGGTAGCGTTCGGGTGGGTCACAGAATAGATTAATACCGATAGACATCGCATTAAGCATCGAAGGTAGCGCTTCGAAAGGATTGCGCACTAACTTGATGAAATGCGCGTCAGGAAATTCTCGGGAGAGCGCGGCGATTCGTGAGGAGTGAGACGGATTTTTGGAAAGCAAGATCTGATTCCCTCCGTGGGCATATAGGTGCTTTTGCAGCATTCGCCGATAAAAAAGCATTATCTTATCCTGACGCTCACGCGGGATTTCGCGGTCAAAGTAGAAGTAGGGGTAGACCTCATCCAGGTAGGGGTAGAGGTTGAACATAGTTTCGCTAGCCCAGCAGTGGAACATGATATGTTCGTCCTCTTCGGCTTCTTCGATGCGTACGGTATGTGCGACGTGTGCTTTCCCTTTTCGTAGACTTTTGTTGATGGCTTGAGCAGCCCGGCTGAGTGGCCGGCCGATAGCTTTTCCTATCTTGCTAAAAAACCAAATTATCTTCCGTTGGGTAATGGAGGGGGCAATTGCCAGTTCCCATACAGTGAAAGCGGTGAAAGTGTCTTTATCCTTAAACATCAAGCGATGGAGAAAGGTGGTTCCACTGCGGGGATTGCCGATGATAAATACGGGATTTCTAATTTCCTGCTGACGATATGCAGGGAAAAAGATCTCGTCGAGGAGAAAGAAAAAATGATTGATGATTTCGAGGATGATATAGAAAAGGTTGAATAGAAATAGGAACGCAGCCCTTTTGGGTGTTAGGCGGTAAGGTGTACCCCTAGACCTAAACAAAGCCCGCCAATTTTGACGCACGTATGCAGCAAAATCAAAGTACAGCATAATTTATGCTTATTCTAACATCCTGCTTAAGAGCAAGTTTGAATGCGTAAACAATTTAACCTGCTGGTTAACTTAGGAAATCAAATGTTTACAAATCCCATTTGCGCAATAAAAACTCGACCAATTTTTCTCCAACCGCATACTTTTCCATCCATGGAAACTCTTGCCTCTGTCCATCTAAAGAAAGAAAAGTGACTTTGTTTTGATCGGCACCAAAGACGGGCTGCGGCTGCCCAACATTATTGACCACAATTAGGTCTAAGCCTTTTTCTTGCAATTTCTTAAGGGCATTTTCGTAGACCCGGTTGGTCTCTGCGGCAAAGCCAATCACCAGCATGTTTGGGTTGGAGCGTCGTCGCTCTTCAGAGACCGTTCGCAGAATGTCCACTGTGGGTACAAGCTCTAAGGTGAGGTTATGACCAGTTTTTTTAATCTTCTCATCTGCTGCCGCGCGGGGAGTAAAATCGGCGACAGCCGCAACGCTAATAAAAGCATCCTTATCAGCCAAGTGTGCCAGGACGGCATCCTTCATCTCTGCAGCTGAGGTTACCTCAATGACCTGCGCGCCTTCCGGGAAGGGGAGGTTTGTTGGCCCGCTCACTAAGGTGACCGTTGCCCCCTCATCCAGCAGCGCCTGGGCAATTGCGTAACCCTGCTTGCCTGAAGAGCGGTTGCTAATGTAACGCACAGGGTCCAGCGCTTCCTGGGTTGGTCCGACAGTCAAGAGTACCCGCTTGCCCGCAAGCTTGCCATCTCTGCTCAATAAGTATCGTACACGTCGCAATATCGTATCAGGCTCCGCAAAGCGCCCTAAACCTATCAATCCTGAGGCTAAGTGACCCGGTTCGGGCCCGATAAACTCGGCACCGCGCCCCTTGAGGATCTGCACATTTTGTTGGGTAGCGGGGTGCGCATACATGCCGGCATCCATCGCTGGCGCAAGTACCGATGGGCAAGTGGCTGCTAATGCTGTCACACTTAGTAAGTTGTCAGCAATGCCATGGGCGAGTTTGGCTAAAGTATTGGCGCTCACGGGCGCGATGAGCAACAGGTCTGCCTCGTGGGCTAGCCCGATGTGTACCACATGTCCTTCGCCAGCCCACAAATCATCATCAGTGTAAGCTTTGCGGCTAGTAACGGACTGAAAAGTGAGGGGGGTGACAAAACGAGTGGCACTTTCGGTAAGGATACAATCCACCAGCGCGCCAGCCTGGGTCAGTTTGGAGGCCAGCTCCGCAGCTTTATAGGCAGCGATAGAGCCGGTGACGCCTATGATGATGTGTTTCCCCGTGATGGGATTGCTCATGGGTGCATCCTTTCCCAGATCAGGTAGAGGCCTTCTAGAGTCAGCCAAGGGTCAATAGCAGCAATGCTGGCTGTGTGGCTGCCAACCAAGGCGGCTAACCCACCGGTGGCAATCACTTGTGTGTCTTCACCAAGCTCAGCCCGGAAGCGCGCAACCATGCCTTCTACCATAGCGATATAACCCCACAACAAGCCGGATTGCATCGCTTGGGTGGTGTTACGCCCAATCACATGCTCAGGGAGCTGCAAATCCACCTTGGGCAGCTTGGCAGTGTGGCTCACGAGGGCATCTAAGGAGATGCCCACCCCAGGCGCAATCGCCCCGCCTAAGTAGTTGTAATCACGGTCAATAGCATCGAAGGTCGTAGCAGTGCCAAAGTCAACCACGCAGGCTGGCAGGCCGTATTTTTTCTCCACCGCAACCGCATTCACTAAGCGGTCAATACCAACAGCTTGGGGTGGATCATAGCGATTGACGATGGGTGAACAGTGCTGGCTTTCGATGATTACTGGGGATTTAGAGAGGTATTCTCGAACGGCTTCTTGAATATGGGAAGTGAGTGGAGGAACTACAGAAGCCAGCACAACATCACTAAGATTATTCAGGTGTAAACCCCTACTATGGAGGAGACCCAGCAGCTGTAAGCCATATTCATCTGGCATGCGTGCTGGATCAGTCGCTAAGCGCCAATGGTTCGTCAACTTGCCATCTTCAAAGGTGCCTAAGGTGATGTTGGTGTTACCAATATCTATAGTGAGCAGCATAACACTCCCGGCTTATTTGCCGTTCCTTCTAAGAATTTATAGTTTGATTGAAAGGGTTGACTACGCGTCAGCCTTTTTTGCATTAATCTCTTCTAGCAATTTTTCGAGCATTTCCTTAGTCAGACCGGCATCCTTTGCCTGCGGGATATCAAGGAGTGACTCCAGGCTTTTCTTTTTAACCAACATCAGCATAGGGTTCTTTGCCAGTCCAGGGACATACTTTTCAATAATCTCAACGGCTTGGGGATCTTTTAGTAAGTCGCCTAATTTGGTCATTAAGTCGTATTTCAATTTTTCTCCTTGTAATATTAATCTATACTATGATAAATTAACCCGCCAAACCGGGTAAATCGCCAAAAGTACGAGCAGAGCGGACGGCGTTTAGAATTGCCTCAGCAACTACTTTTGCAGCGTATGCTCCAACGAGGTTGAAATCCGCAGGTACCATACGCGTAGAGATCCCAAAAACTGTATCGCCATCGAACATCGTATGTGCCGGCCGCACGGTCATGGCAATGCCATCCTGCGCCATTTGTGCCAGCTTGTTGACCTCTTCCTTGGTCAGCTTGGCATTGGTTGCCACCACGCCGATGATCGTATTTGCTCCAACAGAGGGGTTCTCTTGGATATGTTTGGCAAATTCTTCTCTTGCCAAGCTCTGCATAAAGTCCAAGGTGCTGGTAGGTTGATCCGTCTCTGGAGAGCGCAAGCCGGCAATTTGTTGCCCGTTTGCCGGGTCAAAGATATCCCCCAAAGCATTAACCACCATCAATGCGGCTATGAATAAACCGGGCACGATCTCCATGCTGGCAGTACCAACCCCAGCTTTCATGGCATGTTCCAGTCCAAGCAGCTTGCCTACGGTGGCACCGGAACCAGCTCCTACGTTGCCAACCTCACAGAAATGCCCGGCATTCAAACAGGCGTTATAACCCATCGCAGCGTCCGGACGAGTGGCAGGTGTCGTCGCGCCCAAATCTAGGATGACAGCGGCTGGTACGATGGGTACCACACCGTTTTCAATCGGAAATCCACGCACTTTCTCCTCCAGGTAGCGCATCACGCCCCCGGCTGCATCCAAGCCGTAAGCCGAGCCGCCAGTAAGCAAGATTGCATCAATGTAGTTGACCATGTGCATGGGGCGGAGCAAGTCCGTTTCGCGCGTCCCTGGGGCGCCGCCGCGTTGGTCTACGCCGGCAATAGCTGGGTGTTCAAAAAGGATAACGGTACAACCGGAAAGACCACTGGGATGTTGGGCATGCCCAACCTGGATTCCCCCCACATCTATAAGGGAATTTGTATTTTCCATATTCCACCTTTCAGTATTAAATACTTATAGTGAGTATAGCACGGTGATAACTTTTCGTTGGTCAGCATGATTAACACCTTCGATGACTACATCGCTTTTCTATCCGAAAACTGCGAAATCTAAAGGTGGAAGGATGAAGTCATCCTTAGGTGAAAGCGAGCTCTCACCAAACAAGCGCTGCTTGCCGGGCAGGTTATTTTGCTCAATCACGCGAGCAGAGACCATTTGTTCTTGCTCGCTAAAGTTAGCAAATATAACTAACCTCGCAGAGTCTTGATATGCGCGGGAGAAGGCTAACACTGAAGGGTTGCCGCTTTCAATGGTTTCCAGTTCGCCGCCCGCTAACTCGGGGTGTGCTTTGCGGAAAGCAATAATCGCTTGCATACGGGCGTAGACCCGTCCTTCGATTGTGTTTGGGTCGTGACGTTTGGCATAGCGTTCCCAATCGGCTTTGGGGCGGTGTACCCAGCGGCTATCGTCTTTGTGCGCTGGATTATCCAAATAGCTGTAGTCGTTGAGCGTTCCGATTTCATCCCCTAAATAGATCAGTGGGATGCCGCCCAAGGTCATAATCATGTCATAGAGCAGAGCAATGCGTTTGATAGCCAGCTCGACCTCTTCGGGTCCTTCTTCGCGCAGCGCTTTTTCCAGCCCAGCCAGAGAGGCACATGTGCCCGAAATGCGGCAATCACCGGTCTTTGGGTTCTCTTGGAAGGGCAAGCCGCGGGCGAAACTGCCTGGGAAGCGCCCGCGATAAAACTCGTTGAGGAATCTTCGGTGGTCACTACCGTTGATCCCTAAGCGGGCTGCGTCGCCATCATCAAAGGTCCAGCCGATATCATCATGGCAGCGTACGTAATTGACCCAAGATGTTGCTGGATTGAGATTAAAGCGTGTGGCTAAGGCTTGGTTCAGCAAGTCTACGTTGCGCGTAGCCAATGTATTCCACAGGAGCGCCATTACCAGTGGGTTATAAGAAAGTTGGCATTCTTCGGGGGATATGTACTTCACGACTTCATCTGGATGGACAATAGCCTCCGATTTGAAGAGCATGGACGGTGCCACAATGCGGGTGAGGGCATTAAAACCCTGCAAAATCATGTGGGCTTCAGGCAGATTCTCACAGTTCGTGCCCAGTTCTTTCCAGATGAAAGCTACTGCGTCTAATCGGAATATCTCCACACCTTGGTTAGCTAAGAAAAACATCTCCTCTGCCATGTGGTTGAAAACATCCGGGTTGGCATAGTCTAAGTCCCATTGATAGGAGTGGAAGGTTGTCCAGACCCAGGCTTTAAGGCTCTCAAACCAGGTGAAAGCGCCAGGGTGTTCATCGGGGAAAATCTCACGCAAGTTCTTTTCGTAAGCATCCGGAATGGTGCGGTCAGGGTAAATGCCATACATGGCCTGATAGCGTCGTTCTCCGGCAATGGCGCGTTGTGCCCATTCGTGCTCGTTAGAAGTGTGGTTGATGATCAAATCGAGGACCAGGCTAATGCCTTCTTTGCGTAAGGCTCGGCTCAATTCTGCCAACTGTTCCATCGTGCCGAGCGGCGGATGTACCTCACGGAAATTACTAACCGCATAACCACCATCGTTTTCCTTTTCGGGCATCTTGAAAAGCGGCATCAGGTGCAGATAAGTGAGGCCTAATTCTTTAAAATAAGGGATCTTTTCGTGCATTTTAGTTAAATTGCCAGCAAAGAGATCCACATAACAAACGCCACCCACCATTTGATTGCTTTGGAACCACAGAGGGTTGATTTCCCGCTCGGCATCCATAGCGCGGAGGTCGGCAGGCCGCTCGAAAGCAGCTTTCGCCATGCTGATGAGCAGCATCTCCAGGTAATAAAAGAAATCATAATGGCGCGCGTAAAGGTGGTGATAAAGCCTGAAAAGCCTTGGGAAATGCTCACTCAGGCGCGCCTGGAAGACCTGCCACATCTGCGGATCAGCTTCAATTTCTGCTGAGAGTTTTTCTTCCAACCGCGGCAGCAGACGCTCCAAGCTCCAGTTGGCTTCCTGATTGATATCGAGCTCACCGTGGATCATGCTTATGCCTCCTCCAAGGCTTGTTGGGCCAAGGCTACAGCTCCCGCAATCCCAGCTCGCCCTCCTAAGCCTGGCGGAACAATGTATCTTTCTATATGGTCTAAAATTTCTTCTGCTTGGATGTAATTGGCAAGTAAAGCCAAGGTTTCTGTGCGCACCATCGGCAATAAATGCGGCTGCTGCGGCACGCCGCCGCCTAATATAATCCGCTGAGGCGAAAATGCGCAGATAAAGCCTGCCATGGCGAGCGCGACGTAGTGTGCCTCCAGCTTCCAGGCAGGGTGGTCAGTAGGGAGCGTTTCAGCCCGTTGCCCCCAGCGCTTTTCCAGTGCCGGCCCGCTGGCAAGCCCTTCGAAGCAATCTCCATGGAAGGGGCATATCCCTGGGAAGGGATCCCGGACAGTGTCATGCGGCAGGAGCACATGCCCCATTTCCGGGTGAATCAAGCCATGCAAAAGCTTCCCTTCGACCATTGCGCCACCGCCAATGCCAGTCCCGATGGTGAAATAGAGAAAAGTGGAGAGCCCTTGCGCTGCGCCCCAGCGCGCCTCACCCAAGGCGGCACCATTCACGTCGGTGTCGAAACCAATAGGCAGAGCGAGCGCTGCCCGCATCTGTCCGACGACATCTGCGCCGGTCCAGCCGGGCTTGGGGGTTGCGAGGATGTGCCCATAAGTGGGGGAGGAAGGGGTTGGGTCGAGCGGTCCAAAGCAAGCGATACCCAAGCTACTCAGCTTGCCAAAGGTAGTGCTCTGCTCTTGGAAAAATTGAATTGCACGCCCCAATGTCTCATCTGGGGTGGTGGTCGGAAAGCGAGTTTCCACCAATATCTGTCCATCAGCTGTGCCCACCGCACAAACAAATTTAGTGCCCCCACCTTCGATTGCTCCAAATAAACCATTCGTCATAGCGTCACCCTTTGTTTTGGTAAGGATTTTTGATTAGTTATGAAGTTTGGCGCAGCCAAATAAACCGATAAGGTTCCAATTGGATATGTGCCTCGGTGAATTGTTGCCCCGTAAGGACGTCCTCGGCTCCCCAAAAATCCTCTGGCAAGCTCAGGTTGAGAGTCTGATCGGACAGATTGTTGATGATGAGCAGAGCTTCTTCATCCGTTGTGCGCCGGTAAGCTGCAATGGCATTGTTACCAGCGTCCTCCCAGTCGAACGTACCCCAGCCAAAGACGGGGTGCTGCTTGCGGATGGCGAGCAAATGCCGGATGCGACTGAGCAGCGAGTTGGGGTCTGCCCTTTGGGCAACCACATTGACTTGCGCATAGCCATAAATATCATCAGATATTACGGGCGCATAAAGCTTCTCTGGAGGAGCAGAAGAGAAACCAGCATTGAGGCTGGCGTCCCATTGCATCGGCGTGCGCACGCCATTGCGGTCCTCTAACCAGATATTATCGCCCATTCCGATCTCATCGCCATAGTACAAGAAGGGGGAGCCGCCCATGGTGAGCAGCAGCGAGTGCATCAGCAAAATCTTACGCTGATCATTATCCATCAGGGGAGCTAAACGCCGGCGGATGCCCAGATTGAGGCGCATGCGCGGCTCTGGGGCATAATAATCCCACATCCACTGGCGCTCCTCAGGGGTGACCATCTCGAGGGTAAGCTCGTCGTGGCAGCGCAAAAAAGTGCCCCATTGGCACATCTCTGGCAGCGGCGGGGTGCGCGCCAAAATCTCCACGATTGGGGTACGATCAGCCTTGGCTAAAGCCATAAATAAACGCGGCATGAGCGGAAAGTGGAAGTTCATATGCATTTCATCGCCATCGCCAAAATACTGGATCACATCTTCTGGCCATTGGTTCGCTTCGGAGAGGAGCATGGTGCCTGGCGCATATGCATCCACAAAAGCACGCAGGCGCTTGAGAAAAGCGTGCGTTTCGGGCAAGTTTTCGCAATTGGTGCCCTCCCGCTCGAAAAGATAGGGGGGTGCATCCACACGAATACCATCAACACCCTGGTCGATCCAGAATTGGACCACGCGCAGCATTTCACGCTGCACCTCGGGGTTATCATAGTTTAAGTCGGGTTGATGCGAGAAAAAACGGTGCCAATAAAATTGTTTGCGCACGGGGTCAAAAGTCCAGTTGGACTTTTCGGTATCCAGGAAAATAATACGGGCTTCTTTATAGCGCTGGTCAGTGTCGCTCCAGACGTAATAGTCTTTATATTTCTCGTGCTCCGGATGGTTAGGGTCCCGTGAGGCTTGGAACCAAGGATGCTGGTCAGAGGTATGGTTAGGGACAAGCTCCACGATTATCCTGAGGTTGCGCGCGTGTGCCAGGCGGACAAGCTCGCGGAAGTCATCCATGGTTCCATATTGCGGAAGGATTCCGTAGTAGTCGCTCACATCGTAGCCGTCATCGCGCAGAGGAGAAGGCGAGATCGGCAGCAGCCAGATGGCGTCTATGCCGAGATCTTGCAGATAATCTAACTTCTCGGTAACGCCTTTTAGGTCTCCCCAACCATCTGCGTTCGTATCCTTGAATGCGCGTACATACAGTTCGTAAAAAATGGCGCTTTTGTACCAGAATTGCGATGGATTCATTTCAAGCCTTTCTTATCACATCTTCATAGCAATGTTAGGGTCTGAAAAGCCGAACCCCGCTGCCTGGTGGCATGAAGTCCGGCTTTTCTAAAGTGCTATCGTCGAAGTAGATAAAAAATTAACCTTTAACCGAGCCTGCCATCAAGCCGCGCACAAAGTATCTCTGCAATGCCAAGAAGACAATCAACGGCAAAATCATGCTGACGAACGCAGCAGCGGTCATCAGGTGCCAGTCTTGTCCTTTTTCGCCGACGAGCCGTGCAACAGCGATGGTGACGGTCTGATTCTTTTCGCCTAAGAAAACTAATGCAACCAGATAGTCATTCCACAGCCAAAGGAACTGGAAAATGGCAAAAGAAGCTAATGCTGGCACAGAAAGTGGCAGAATCAAGTTGGTGAAAATCGTGAAGTTAGATGCACCGTCGATATAGGCGGATTCGAGCAATTCGCGTGGGAGTGTACTGATGTAATTAAACAACAGGTATGTAGCTAATGGCAAGCCGAAACCGGTGTGGGCAAGCCAGATGCCCAAGAATGTACCGTTCAAACCCAGGCTCACATAGTCTTGTAAGATAGGGACAAGGGCAATCTGTAAGGGAACTACAAGCAAAGCCACAATGATGGTGAAAAATATATTGCGGCCCGGAAATTCCAGCCAGGCAAAACCAAAAGCGGCAAATGCAGCGATTAAGATAGGGATAATTGTCCCAGGGATGGAAACCGCTAAAGAATTGAGGAACGCTCCGCCCAGGTTATTGCCGACACGGGTAATCGTATTGCCTTGAGCATCCTTATAAGTAATGGTCTTACCCGTCAAAACGTCTTTATAGTTTTCAAGGGTTAGTTTCGTTGCAAATCCAACCCATTGGTTTTGGGAGATGACGAGAGTGCGGGTGCGTTTGTTACCATACCAGGTGGCTTTGGTGCCATCATCTAACTCGATGCCCCTTTGCCATTCTTCGAACATGGCCGTTTTTCCGCCATAGGTTATCGGCCCGTTAACATCTACATCTTCAGGTAAGACCACACGATCAATTTCTATGTCTTCTTTATGTGGGAAGACGGTCCACCAGCCAGTTTTGAATATGTCTTCACTGGGTCGGAAAGATGTAATCAAAACCCCGATAACTGGAACCATCCAAATCACGCAAATTAAGATCAGGACGAAGTTTGTCCAAAAACTCTGGGTTCTCTTTGTTGTTTTCTGTCCCTTAGCCATTTAGAACCCCTTTCTTTGCTCATTAAACGAACGGATGTTATTTACAATAACCGGAGTTACTAGCAATAGCAGCACAATTGCGATTGCTGAGGCTTTACCAGCGTCGTTATATGTGAAGCTTTGCAGGTAAAACTCATTAGCAATCACATTCGTACCGTAGTTTCCTCCAGTCATCACCCGTACAATATCGAAGGTTTTAAGGCTGAAAATTACAATCGTGGTTGTAACCGTCAGGAGCGTACCTTTGATATAAGGGATGATGATATTGAAAAACACTCTTGTTTCTGTAGCACCATCAATGCGGGCTGCTTCCAGTAATTCTGCTGGCACACCCTTGATGGCACTTGAAAGTATTACCATGGCATAACCGGTTTGTAGCCAAATCATTATCACGATTAGGAAAAAGTTGTTCCAAGGAGCAATATTTAGCCATGGTTGTGGCGTTCCTCCTAAAGCAGAAACAATGGCGTTTAAAAGACCAATTTCCTGAATTCCAACGCCGGTGCCTTTATAGGTGTAAACAAATTTCCAGATGACGCCGGCACCCACAAAGGAGATAGCCATTGGCGTGAAGATAATCGATTTATAAACCACCTCCGCTTTAGTGCGGTCAGCCAGAAAAGCAATCAGCAAACCTAAACCAACGCTGAAACTGGTGCCAAAAACCATCCACAAGGCATTATTCCGGAAGGTTTCCAACATGCGCGGGTTAGTGAAGGCATAGACATAATTATCCAGACCAACCCATTGCGTACCAAGTGCATTGCGAAAACTGGCTATAAGCGAGCGTACAACTGGAATAGCCAAGAACCATCCCATGACAGCAATCGCTGGACCGACAAACACGAAAGGTTGCAGAGTCCGAGCAGCCTTAGCGGGCAACTTCATCACCAGCCAGTCGGTTACCAGATAAAGTAGCGCAACTCCACCGACGCCCCAAACAATAGCGACGATCACCTGGAAAATCTGGGGAGCATTGGCTTCGGTCAAAAAAAGATATCCCTGCCACAAAACGATAAATGTTACAGCAGGTACCAAAATAGAAACAAGGATTTTTCCTAGAGTAGATCCAAACCAGTTAACAATCTTAGCAAACAGATTATTGTTATTTGGAGAAGGAGTGTTAGCTTGGGCTAAATTCATAAGTGCCTCCTTAAGCCGTACGAATAAGGGGTTGGAGAGCAAGCTATCTTGGCAGCCTGCTCTCCTTTGGGTTAATTCACCCTATCTACACAAGGTTTACCGCGGCCAGGAAGCATCAATGGCATCCAGAGCTTCTTGGCGTGTGATTGTGCCGCTGACGTAGTCGGTCATGTATTTCCAGAATGTACCGGCACCTACTGCGCCCGGCATCATATCTGACCCGTCAAAGCGGAAGGTCGTTGCATCGCGAATTGTCTCTGCGACGCCGCGGGTTACAGGGTCTGCGTACCAATTGAGATCAGCGTCATTATGAGCTGAAATGGCTCCACCACTTTCGATCCAAACCTTGAGGGATTCACCAGTGGAGAAGTATTGAATGACAGCACGTACTTCGGGGCGGTCATTGAATACTGCATAAATATCCCCGGCACCGAGGACGGGTTTGCCGTATTCTTCGTCGATGGGCGGGAAGTAGAAGAAGCTATAATCCACACCAGGAACGGCTTCCTCAGGGAAGAAGGTGGTGATGAAGTTACCTTGACGGTTGAAATAGCACTTGGGCGGATCTTCGAACATGGGTTTAGGGGCATCACCAAAGTTGATCGAGGGTATAGCTTTGCGACCGCCATAGACGTAGGCATCGTTGAACCAAATTGCTTCAATGTAGTCCAGTGCACGGTTGACTTCGGGTGAATTGAATTTCAATTCGCCAGCCACCCAAGCATCGTAATTTTCAGGTGAGGTGACACGCAACAATACATCTTCAATCCAGTCTGTCATCGTCCAGCCGGTGGCTGCCCCAGATTCAATACCAATGCACCAGGGGGTATCGCCGTCATCAGCAATTTCCTGCGTGAGAGCCATCATCTCATCCCAGGTAGTTGGCACGACGTAACCAGCAGCGTCAAAAGCCTTCTTAGGGTAGAAAACGAAGGACTTGCCATTGGCACGAGCCCAGATACCAGCCACAATTTCACCATCCGGGCCGGTCATCTTGGCCAGTTCTTGCCAGGCATCGCTATAGTTTTGTTTAATCCAGTCAGG
The DNA here is from genome assembly GCA_003445715.1 of Candidatus Mesolinea sp. Taxonomy (GTDB): domain Bacteria; phylum Chloroflexota; class Anaerolineae; order Anaerolineales; family Anaerolineaceae; genus Mesolinea. The sequence continues at coordinate 16,446 of DMCS01000093.1, forward strand.
ATTAATTAAGGTGTTCATATCAATGGCATAACCCTTTTCCACAGCATATTTAAGCAAGCCGGGTTGGGGGTAATCCACGATATCAGGTCGGTCTCCACCATCCAGACGAATGTTGATGTTCGCTTCAAACTCCTTGGAGCCTGTGTATTGAATGTCAATACCGGTTTTGTCTTCGAAAGGTTTGATGGAATCATTGAACACGACCTCGTCCTGATCGGTGAAAGGTCCTGCCATGGTAACCACAGTCCCTTTATACATACCAGCGTATGCATTTGCTAATTCCTGACCTTGTGGCAAGGGAGCAACTGCTTCACCGCCGGTTTCCTCAGGGGCTGCCGTCGGGGTAGCACCACCGCAGGCTGCCAAGACAATGCTGGCAACAAGCAGAACTGCGATGCTAGCCCAAATTACACTTTTCTTTGTTTTCATAGTTTCTCCTTTTACTATTTTTAAGGTTAAATACAGAATGGGACGTTTTTCTCTTCAATAGGTCGTGATATGGCTCCTTTCTATCATCCGCGTTGAATCTCGGATGATTAATTGCGTTGGAATGTTGATCGTACGGCTAAAGGGAGTTTCTCCCTTCAACAACTGCATCAGGAGATAGCAACTTTCTTCAGCGATCTCCTTTGCGGGGGTATGCACAGTGGTCAGTTTGGGATAATAAAATGCAGCCTCGGGGATATCATCAAACCCCACAAGCGAGATATCCTCGGGGACTGAAAGCCCGGCTTCATGGATGGCAGCTAATGCCCCAAGGGCGACGTTATCACTAGCCACGAAAATCGCAGAAAAACGGGGGTATTCTGTCAAAAGGTCTTTCATTTGGGTATAGCCGCTGGCAGCATCAAAGTCAGCTATGCGGATCAGGCTCTCATCTAAGGCGATGTCAGCCGCTTTAAGTGCATCGCGATAGCCTTCTAAACGCTGGCTTGCAGAACTGTAAGCTGTGGCTGCGTTGGTGATACAAGCTATTTGGTGATGACCTAACTCAATGAGATAGTCAACCGCCAGCTTTGCGCTGGAGCGGTTATCGATATCCACATACGGAAGGTTGCAACCAGGAATCTGCCCCATGAGCACACAAGGGATCCCCAACTGTTCTAAGGCATTCAATCCCGGGTCATCAAAACGAGGGGTGAGAATAATCATCCCATCAATATGCTTAGCGTGGGAAAGTTGGAGATATGTTTGCATTTGCTGGCCGGGCTCAACCCATTCGATCAACAGTCCGAGTTGCTCTTGTTTGACGATATCAAGCAGCCCGCCAATAATTTGAGGGAGGAAGTTGTCCGATGCAATATAACGGGGGCTACGGGTCATGATGAGCCCAATGGTATTAGATTGATTTGAAGCTAAGGCTCTTGCGGAAGCGTTGGGATAATAACCTAACTTTTCGGCTGCCTCTCTTACTCTTTGGCGCGTCTCTGGACGGATTCGGGATTGCTTGTCCTCGCTATAAACAAACGACACTGTAGAGCGTGAAACCCCTGCTAATTCTGCGACATCGAAACTAGTTACTCTTTTGTTGTTCACGGAACGCCTTTGTAAAGAGATTATTAACACGCGTTAAACTACAATGAAATTATAACATATTTAAATGAGAGTCAATACCATTTTCTCCGACTATTTATCCATTTTGGGGCAATTGTTTAATGAATATGAAAGGAAAAGGGCAATTAATCAAGCTTAGAAATTTACACTGCGACTTTTATGCCCTTTTCGGCAGTAACTTTGCCTACTTGCCACAAAGCGATTTTAGCGAGCTGGGCGGCTTCCGCGAAGGCAGCTGCCTTTTCAGGTGGAACTGCTAAAAGCAGCCCGCCGCTGGTTTGCGGGTCAAAGAGCAGCATGCGCTTAATCTCACTAATCGCGGGGTCAAATGTGATATGGGGTTCAAAGTAAAGCCGGTTATCGAAAGCGCCACCAGGGAAGGTGCCCATCTCAGCATATTTTCTTGCACTATGAATGAGGGGGAGTGCGTGCCAGTAAAAAGTAATTCCGCAGCCAGAAGCTTCAACCATTTCTGAAGCATGCCCCAGTAAGCTGAAGCCGGTCACGTCCGTTCCGGCGTATAAACCAAATTTTATAGCAAGTTCGGAAGCATCGCGGTTGAGCTGCTTCATCCACCCGGTGACCTCTCGCAGCTCTTCGGGCGTGAGCAGCCCACGCTTGTGGGCTGTAGTCGCCACTCCGAAGCCTAAAGGCTTTGATAGGAACAGTTTATCCCCTGGTTTCAAGCCGCCTTTCGTAAGCATTGCTTGTGGGTCGACCAAACCAAGAACTACTAAGCCAAATTTAGGTTCTTTATCCTGGATGGTATGACCTCCAGCAATGACTACGCCGGCTTCCTTGGCTTTTTCTGCAGCCCCGCGTATGATTGCGCTGGATATTTCGACAGGTAGATTAGGGGGCAGGGCAGCAATATTAAGCGCCAGGAAAGGCTTGCCGCCCATGGCGTAAACATCTGAGAGGCTGTTGGCAGCGGCGATAGCGCCATAATCGTAAGGGTCATCCACCACTGGAGTGAAGAAGTCGGTGGTAGCAACCAGCGCGTTATGCTCGTCCAGTTTCCAGATGGCAGCATCATCGGCCAAATCCAAACCTACCAGCAGATCTGGGTAATCTTCTGGTTGGAATATCGAGGCAAGGGGGCGCAGCACCTGCGCCAGCGTCTCCGCGTTCAGCTTAGAAGCTCAGCCAGCGCAGCTGGAGAGTGCTGTCAGCCGAATCTGTTTGCCCGAGTTAGGCAGGTCAGTTTCACTCATGCTCAAATTTTACCTGAAACAGGTCCTCTGATCCCAATCGATGAGCCATTTATGCCTGGGTTTGGTTGGCGGGTTTCACATAAAGGTCCAAAAAAGCGGCGATCTGGCTGTTCCAAAAATGCCAATCGTGGATACCTGGTTCTTCCACGTAAGCCAGAGAGATACCAGCAGCTCGGGCTTTGTGGACAAATGCGCGGTTAGCCTCTATGAGGAAATCTTGCAAACCGCAAGCTGCATAAAGCGCCGGGTAACGTTCGGGGTCTTTGGCAGCTATATCCGGCCAAGTGAGCGGGTCATTGCTGCTGCCAGGGAATTTGCTTAGGTCACCAAACACCAGGCTAAATTCTTTCAACCGCTCTTCATCCACAAATTCACCCTCAAAGCTGAGCGCCAGCGCCCCGGAAAAACTACCTGCTACAGAGTAAAGATCGGGGCGCAAGAAGCCTGCCTTAAAAGCACCATATCCGCCCATCGAGAGGCCGGCAATCAGGGTGTTTTCCCGCTCCAAATTGAGGTGAAAAACCGCCTTGAGATACGCAGGCAGCTCTTCGGTCAGATAGGTAAAGTATGCTTGACCGTTCTGCATATCTGCGTACATGCTGCGGCCGCCATCCGGCATCACCACAACAAGGTCGCGTTCACGCGCTAAGATTTCGATATTGGTATAACGCTGCCAAGCACTGGCATCATCGGAAAGCCCATGCAGCAAATACAAGACTTTATAACTCTCCAGCGGCTTATCTTTCAAGTGGTAGGGGCTGGGCATAATCATATAAAGGGGAAGGCTTACTTTGACACACTCCGAAGTGTGATCGATACGAAAAAGTGCCATAACATTTCCTCTCAAGTAAAATCTCATTGAAGCATGCGTTATAAAAAACAGCTGCTTCAAATGGCTAAATAATTATACGCTGGGTTTTTTCACCTATCCTCCACAGTTTCCCCGTTTGATATGATGCTATAATAAGAAAGTTGCAATTGCCTGTGATTTAAGGAGGTAGAAATGCCATTTTCAGACGATGTTTCCCATTACGCTTCCGTAGTCTCCTGGAAGCTCAAACAACAAGGTCAAATTATCAACCTGCAAGGTCAAATCCATGAACTGGAGAGCCAAATCGGTGTTCAGAAGACTGTTTTAGGTGATTTGACCTACAAGCTGTTCATGGATGGCGCATTGATAGACGAAGCCATCCGCCCCACCTGCGAGAAGATTAAAAGCCTATACGCCCAAAAAGAGGAAAAACAAAAAGAGCTCGAAATTATCCGCGGGCAAAAGCCACCCCAGCGGCCTGAGCAAACAGCTGAACATACTCCAGCCGCAACCCCTACCGCTGTGGAGGAAGTCCAGCCGAGCGAGCCTACTCCAGAGCCACCAGCCCCGCCAGAAGAAAATAAGCCTCAAGAACCAGCTGCTTAGCCAGCTGTAGAACGGCATTTATGCAATGTGCATCAAGAGGATGAGTCCAGAGAGGGCTTATCCTCTTGGCTTTTAATTCAAGGTAAATATTAAGCTGGGGTGGTTTCCGTATCCAGCCCAGGAATTCTGGTTTTCCGCTCTAACCATTTGAGCAAAGCATCAAGGAGAAAAACCATTACCAGGTAAATGATTGCCACCGCGATGTAGCTTCCGATGGGATTATAGGTGATTGTGGCAGCCCGCTTAGCTTTAGCCATGAGGTCTTGCACGGCGATCAAGAACACAACCGCCGTGGTTTTAAGCAGTGAAATGGGTTCATTGGACCAAGCCGGCAGGGCTAACCGTAATGCTTGGGGGAGGATCACGAGCTGAATCGTCTGCCAGCGCGAGAGCCCAATCGAGCGCCCCGCCATCATCTGTGAATCGCCAATAGCTTGAATAGCGCCGCGCAGGTATTCGGCTTGGTAAGCCGCGCTATTCAACCCTAGAGCTAGATAAGCCGAAAGAGTCTGGGAAAGGGTCAGCCCCAATGAAGGCAAGCCATAATAAATCAGGAAGAGCTGCACAAGCA
>DMCS01000093.1:21430-28097 GCA_003445715.1 Candidatus Mesolinea sp.
GCGGTGAGCTCCAAGGTGACGGCGGCGCCTTGCATAAAGTCACCAAAAAAGCGTTGGAAAATCTGGATCCACTCCACTTTAGGTGCCCTTTTCCTTTTTACCGTAAAGCTCAGTTATCTTCCAGAGAAATTCGCGCGTACGTTCAAACTGAGGGTGATAAAAAAGTTCATCCGGGGTGCCCTCTTCAACGATATGCCCTTTTTCCATAAAAATGATGCGATCTGCCACCTCACGGGCAAAGCCCATCTCGTGGGTGACAACAATCATGGTCATGCCCTCAAGAGAAAGTTTGCGCATCACCTCGAGCACCTCACCGATCAACTCTGGGTCAAGTGCTGAAGTCGGCTCATCAAAGAGCATAATGCGCGGATCCATCGCCAGTGCCCGCGCAATTCCAACGCGCTGCTGCTGGCCGCCGGAGAGCTGACCGGGGTAGTGATCTGCCTGCTCTGTCAAGCCCACGCGTGCCAGTTCCTCGCGCGCTTTGGCTTCGGCTGCCTCTTTGGACATGTGCTTGACGTGAACAAGACCTAATTTGACGTTTTCCAGCGCGGTTAGGTGGTTGAAGAGCAAGAAGTTCTGGAAAACCATGCCAATATGCTGCCGGACTTGGTCTTCATCTACACCTTTAGCGGTAATTTCTTGATCGTCCAACCAAATTTGACCACTATCTGGTTTAGTTAATAGATTCAGGCAGCGCAAGAGAGTGCTTTTGCCGGTGCCACTGGGGCCGATGATGACGATCGTATCGCCCTCATTGACGGTCAGGTTAAGGTTTTCGAAGACGGTTTGCTCACCGTAGCGTTTGGTGAGATTCTTGACGGTAAGAATAGGATTTGGCATGCGGCAAGGCTCCAGAAACTTATGGGTTACTCGGGATAGCTAAGCTACGTTCTGCCCTGGCTAACAAACGGTTGGTGACAAAGACCAGAGCAAAGTAAATGAGGGCAGCGGTTGTGTAGGCTAAAAAAGGCTGCTGGGTGCTGGCGCTAATCAATTGTGCTCGGCGCAGAATTTCTGGCACGCCGATGGCATAGACAAGCGAGGAGTCTTTAATCACGATGGCAGCTTCATTAGACCAGCCAGGGATGGCGACCCGAATCATCTGAGGGAAGATCACGGTCCGAATGGCTTGAACCTTGCTCAAGCCGATAGCCCGCGCCGCCATCATTTGACCGGCGCTGACGGAAAGAATGGCTCCGCGGAAGATTTCCAGCTGGTAAGCACTGCTGATAATGCCGAGCGAGATCGAACCAGCCCAGAAAGGGGTCAGGTTGATCGCTCCGGACATAACGAAGTAAAGGATAAACAACAACACAATCGGCGGAATACCCCGCATGATTGTGCTATAGATGCTGAAAAAGCGATTAGCCAGTTTGCCGGCATAAACCGCCAAGAAAGCGAAAAGCAATCCAAGGATCAACCCGGAAGGCAGGGCGACCAGGGTTACACCTAACGTGTATGCAGTTCCTTGGGCAATATACTGAAAAAATCTACCAATATCCAAAGGCGGCAGCCTTCCTTCATGCTTTCTGTGCCAAGCTGAGAGAATGACCGCCCTAAGCCTTAGGCAGTCATTCTCTTGTTATGAGGTTACTCGCTAAAATACTTCAATGCCAACTGATCAATGAAGCCTTCATCTTGTAGCTGCTTGATAATTTTGTTGACCTCATCGCGCAAGGCTTGGTCGCCTTCTGGTATGACGATATTGAGCGGGCCGGTATAGAGCTGAGCCTCGTAGACGATCTTGAAGCCGCCAAACTGCTGAATCAGGGCTTGCGCAGGGACCGAATCGGCAACCAGAACATCGATGCGGCCGGCTTGCAGGTCTAGGGCAGCTTGATCAACGCGCTCATAACGCGAAAGCTTGCTTTCGGGCATCAAGCCAGTCTCAATCAGCTCTGTGGTTACCCAATCATCCTGCACCGTGCCAGATTGCACGCCAATCTTATATTGGACGATATCAGCAGGCTCAGTAATAGTGCCGGTAAAGCTTTCCGAAACCAGAAAAGCATCCTCAGAGGTGTAATAGGGGTCAGAAAAATCGACCTGCTGATCGCGCTCTTCAGAATAGTTGAAGCAGGATATGGACATATCGATTTTGCCTTCCTGCACGGCTGCGATGAGGCTGTCGAAGGGCATATCGACCCATTCTAAATCGACGCCCATGCGCTTGGCAATTTCAGCCATTAGCTCAATATCAAAGCCGGTAAAATTGCCGACTTCATCCACATATTCATACGGTGGGTAATCTGCAGAAGTGCCAACAACCACCTTGCCAGCCTGTTTGATTTTGTCCAGAGTGGAGGTAGGTGCTTGCTCAGCACAGCCGGCGAGTAAACCAGCAACGACGATTAAAACAGACAGGAAAATCCAAGTTTTCTTCATGTAAATCCTCCTTGTTATTTTAAGGAACGGTAGAAAACGGCTACTTTCATTATAAACGGAATTTGTACAATGTCTGATGATTTGCTGTTATTTCGTCAAGATTTACGGACCAGTGGAATCCAGATCGCTGGATTGCCGGCGCAGGAAGGCAAAATATGCCTGCAATTCCTCTTCGTCTAGCAATGCGCGCAGTTCCTCGAGAGAAATACCCATCATCTCCAGCGTGAGGAAATCCAGCTGAGTCAGTTTTTCGTACTGCTTTTGAGGATTGGCATTAAGAGAATCCTGTGAACTATCTGATGTATTAGCGTCCATGCTGCTCCCGAGTTTTTGTGCTGCGTATCAGTGTCATTGTACCAAAATTGGCGGGCGGGCAATTCTTAATGTATGCTATTAAAGCTGTCACATGCTTCTTATCTGCTTAAAATAAGGTTAGGTTTCATCTAAAATGAACCTATAGAGTAATGTTCAAATTTCAAAAAGGAAGACCCTATGAAAAATAAATGGATTTGGATCACCCTAATGGTGATTGTGATTTTCGGCTTGATAGCCGGAGCAGGCGCATTAGGCTATCAGGTTGGCTTGCGCAGTGCTAACGCACTTGCCTCTCAGACAGACGAGGAGAGAGCCTTGCCTCGTCAGTTGATGCCATGGCTGCGCAACGCACCCGACGGTGGGATTATCCGCCGACCAACGGGCTTTATCGGCTACTTTTTCCTCTTTCCCTTAGGTTTGCTACTCAGGTTAGCTATCTTAGTGCTCGTGGTCTGGCTGGTCGTGAAGGTGGCTAAGGCTGCCTGGAATAGCGGCAATCACAAGCCGCAGCCAACCGAAGCCGTGATTACCCAGATGCCGGAGAAAACACCCGAAGCAACGGTGATCGCCGCACCTCCCGAAGAGACCGCTCCGCCCAGCGAAGCACCCCAGGGCGGCGAAAAGTAACGCATCCCCCTCTTCTCTATAACGAACCAAACTTGTCCCCATCCCCTGGGGGCAGGTTCTTTAACGCCAGCAGAGCGCCGCGTAAGCTTTGCTGAGCAAGTATAATTTCAGCATGGATATTGGCATTATCGGAGCAGGTGCCTCCGGCATTTTCGCCGCCCTCACTGCTGCCCGAAGCGGAGCGCACGTTACCCTCTTTGACCATAACGCCGAAATCGGCAAGAAGCTGCTCGTGACCGGCAGCGGACGCTGTAACCTGACCAACGCTGCCCTCTCCCCAGAAAAATACTCCTGCGCCGACCAAAGCTGGATGCAAGCTTTCTTGCAAGCCTTTCCGCTCCAGGCGCTCTTGGCAGAGCTGGACGCGCTCGGCATCCCCACGCACCATAGCGACGACGGCTGGTACTACCCGCTCTCCGACTCAGCCCACTCGGTCGTGGATATCCTCCGCCAGGCGCTCCTCGCACGCGGTGTGGAGCTGCGCCTCTCCACCCAAGTTGTGGACTATTGGCAGCAGGGCAGGGGCTTTGTGGTGCGCTTCCCCTCGGGGGAGCCTGCCCGCACGCAAAGCTTCGACCGGCTGGTGGTAGCAGCCGGCGGCAAGGCTTACCCGGCGCTCGGCTCGCGCGGGGAGCTGTTCCCAACCCTGGCGCGCCTTGGGCATACGGTGGTGCCGCTCGTGCCGGCTTTGGGGCCGCTCACGCTCTCGCTCGGCGCTTGGAAGGCGCTGCAAGGGTTACGCTTTGATGTAAAGACCGGCATCTGGGCTGGGGACGAGCTTTTGGGGGAGAGCTTTGGCAACCTCATCTTCACAGCTTGGGGAATGAACGGACCGGGCGTGATGAACCTCTCACACCTCGCTGCCCGGCAGCCTGGGGAGAAGCTCAGCCTGAGCTTGGATTTTGGCGCTGTTTTTGGGCAAGAATGGGAGCGGCGCTTGGCAAAGGATAACCCAACGGCGCTGAAAGCGGTGCTGGAAGCCTTCTTCCCGCCTAAAGCAGCAGAGTTCTTCCTCGCGCAAGCGCGTATCCCGCCCGAGGCGCGTATGCGGGAGCTTTCGCGCGCGCAGGCGCAGCAGCTGAGCAGCATCCTACGCGAAGCGCGCCTGCCCATCACGGGCACCAAGGGCTTTGGACAGAGCCAGGTAAGCGCCGGCGGTGTGCCCGTGGGGGAGGTGGACGCGCGCACGTGCCAATCCCGCCTGGTTCCAGGACTCTATTTGGTGGGGGAGACGCTGGACGTAGTCGGTCCTTGCGGTGGGTTTAACCTACACTTTGCCTTCGGCTCGGGGTGCTTAGCAGGAAGGCACTTAGCTAGCCTCTCTGCCGGATGAGAACGCTTGTCCGTCCAGATCTGTAGGATTTCTCCTAGGCATAGTGCCCGAAAGGTAGAGCGCCCGCAGGGAAAAGTATTTGGCTGGGATGTATAATCAAAGCAAACAAACCCAACTCACAAAAAGGAGGACACGATGAGCATTATCACCATATCCCGCCAATCTGGCTGCGAAGCAAACGAGGTCGCCCGCATCCTGTGCCAAAAGCTCAACTATCAGCTGCTCAATAAGGAGTTGATGATCGACCTGGCAGAAGAATTGCAGCAAGAGCCCTCGCAAGCAGAAGAAACCCCCACTGTTCCTAAAGCGGCGGCTTGGCTGGAGCGCGTGCTGAACCCCTTTTACAACCCCAATGACCCGCGTTACGTTGCCCAGAAGGAAATCTCCTTCGCATCCGGTCAACCGCTTACCATCCGGCAAGTGCGCGAGCTTATCCAAGCGGCTTATGCGCGGGGCAATATCGTCATCGTCGGGCGCGGCAGCCAAGTGATCCTGGCAGGCAAACCAGATGTGCTGCACGTGCGCTTGATTGGCTCGCCCGAAAAACGCATCCAAATGTGGCAGAAACGCGAGTCTCTCTCTTACGACGAAGCAAAAAAACGGATGGAAAGACGTGACCGCGCGCATGTGGATTTCGTCAAAAACTATTTTGATGCTGATATCACCCGGCAAGAGTGGTATGACCTAATTATCAGCATTGACCATTTTACAAAAGATGCCATCGCGGAATTGATCTTGCAAGCATTGCCGCGCATGACTTTTTCTTCCTGAGGTCACACCCCGTGCCCAATCGTTGAATTGTTAATTCGCGGTTAAATCCCTAAAACTATTCTAAGGCTATTTTATAATGAACTGCCTTGTATTTGTTATTGCTTATTAAGGATTATTACTGATGGAAACTTGGCCAATTTTTAGTCTTTCGCTGCTTGGCATTGCCATGATTGCCATTCTGGTCTTCGCGGCGAACCTCTCCGTGAAGAAGTTAGTGGGCATTGCGGCTTTTTTTAATCTCTCCAGCACCTTCATGGGGATGACGGTTGTCTCGTTAGCCACGTCCATCCCCGAAATCACTGCACACATAACCGCTTCGGTGAATATCTTAGGCGGCAGGCTGGATATGCAAACCGGCTCCGCGATCGTCTTGGGCTCGAATATCGGTTCGGACGTGGTGCAGCAGACCTTCATCATGGGTTTGGTGGTGCTTTTATCGGGCACGCTATATTTCCGCCGATACTTTATGTGGAAGAGTATGGTGCCGATGATTGCCTCAACCATCCTTTGCATCGGCTTGGGCTGGGATGGTATTTATTCCCGCTTGGATGGCGCAATCCTTTTTGGATCTTTTATCCTCTATAGCTTGTACCTCTATTTGGACGAGCGCAAGTTCTACAATGCAGAGGATAACGTGCATATGTCTGAGGAAATTTCAGAGAGCATCCCCATCACGCAACGGCAAGTCTGGATTGATGCGGGCATCTCCGTACTTTTGCTGGCGGTGACCGTTTTGGCGGCTTCGCAAGTGCTCAGCATCACCGAAATCATCGTGGATCGCACCCATGTGAGCGGCTCGCTATTAGGTGTGCTTACGCTAGGCATCGCTTCCGCCTTGCCTGAGCTGACCACAGCCCTGGCAGGTTTGCGCAACAAAGAAGCAGGCATCTCGTTAGGGACGTTAGTAGGCAGCAATATCACCAATCCTTTGGTGGGGATTGGCGGCGGTGCGCTCATCTCGACTTATGCAGTTCCGATCCCTCTGATTAGGTGGGACCTGCCTTGGGAGGCTCTGACCGGCTTGATTTTGTGGGCGATTTTATGGTTGAATAAAGGCAAGCTTGGCCGTAAGGAAGCCATTTATCTGATGGCGATGTATTTCATTTTTGTGATCCTGCGCTCGTTTCTCTTCCCGGTCGATTTTTAGGGCTAAAACATAATCAAGTTTTCTTCCACTCGCGGGTAAAGCGCGTCGATTTCCTTTTGAACCTCAATCGTCTTGGCTAAGGCGGT
>DMCS01000093.1:28201-80156 GCA_003445715.1 Candidatus Mesolinea sp.
CTTATCCAGCACCTGATAGCCGCCAATTTGGTATCCCCAGACCTCGGGGGTGATGCCCTCGAAGTAGTACGTGGCGTTGATCCACACACGTTCGGTTTTCGGGTCGTATTTGGGCGTGGTGACAGTCCGGTCTTCGCCCTTGCCTTCGAAGCGCGCGATAGGCTGCTCCAACTCTAGGCTGCGCAGCAGGTGCAGGTCCACGAGGCGCTTGCCCAGCGCTGCCATCTGCTGGAAGAGTGCGCTATCCGCGCTGAAAGGCACACGCGGGAAGTCGATCTTGAGAAAATCAAAATAAATCTCCCTGTAAGTATTACAGTAAAGAATCGCATAGATATAATAAATCATCTCTTCTGCTCTGATATCAGCATTGCATCTATTTTTAAGTGTAGAGAAAATTGATGGCGAGATATTTGGTTTCTTTTCGGGTTCTAAACTATCATAAAGCCCAGCATTTTCATTATCTGTATAAAGATATAAAGGAAAGAGATAGCAAATTTCACTAGTCCGGTTAGAAACATAGCAACTCTCAACGATTTTATCGGTTGCCAAGATGTGCTGCCACCTATCACCTGTTTTTACTTGTCTCACGGTACATAAAGCTAAATTTTCTTTGAGCATATGGCGCATAACTTCTGGCCTTGGCATGCAGAGAAACCCCCTGCTTTTACCGGTATAGTATGTATAACGAACATCAAAGGGGCGATATAAAATAGGAACAATGTTGTTTTTTTGTGGTCCAGATTTTTTTAAATCTTCTTGTGCCAAACTGACTTTCCAATCTCTTGCATCATTGCCGAGATTGAAAATCAATCTAGCGGTTTCTGGATCATAATTGAGAAAAGAGAGAACAGTATTCCACACTTCTTGTTTATCCCAGTGAATAGTTAACTTATCCCGGGCAGTAACTATTCCCACGCTGTTTACAGGAAAAATCTCATTAATCTTTTTCCATTCCAAATAATGAGAGATATCTTCTGTTTTCCTCCGAACGAAAAAATAATACGGTTTGTTTGGGGTGAGGATCTCATAATTATCAACAGTAAACGCATGCTCGCGTAGCCAGATATACTTTTGTTCCCTACTGCCAAAGAGGTCCCGATGAAAAACCTTATGCGTTTCAGTTTGGTTATTTTTTACACACACTGCGATAGCCACCCCTTGGCGGATATCGAACACATTCTCATCCAGGCTGCCATCGGGCGCGGTTTCTTTCTTGAGCGTGTTGCCGTGCAAGTCCAGCACATAAATTTCATCAAAGGTCTGCATCAGGCTCTGGCGCATGCCGCGGAAGGTGGGGTTATCTAAGTAGCTGTGGTTGGTAATCATCGCCACAATCCCCTGCCCTGCCTTTTGGATTTTCCACTGGGCAAAGCGCAAAAACTTGACATAATCATCCTGCAGCCACTTGGTACTCTTTTCTCCTAAAGGTTTGCCATCCACCGTGTAATAGCTTTGCGCGCCGTCCAGGTCGGTCTTGAGCAACTGCTCCGTCCATTTGTTGGTATTAGCCGACATGCCGGAGTAGGGCGGGTTGCCCATAATCACCAAAATCGGCTCGCGCTTCACCCGCCCAGCTAAGCGGCTTTCCTCAGAAAGCGCACGCACGCCGGGCAGGTCAATCTGGGTAATCTCCTCCATCTCGAGCGTGTTGGTCAGGTAAAGCTGAAAGCTCTCATCCTCCTGCAGGCGGTACCCCAAGGCTTCTAAAAGGTAGCTGATTTTCATATGCCCGATGGCGTAGGGCGCCATCATCAGCTCAAAGGCGTAATAATTCTTGAGGATTTGGTGGCGGATAAAGTTTTCTTTCCCGCCCCCGCCATATTTTTGCACATATTCCTGCACCGCCAACTTGATGGCTTCAGCCGGGAAGGTGAGCGTGCCCGCTGCTGGATCCAGCAGGGTAACCGCAGAGTCAGCTAACCCGTCGGGCAAGCCAAAGTGCGTCTTGAGCAGGCTGTGCACCGAGCGCACGATGTATTGCACCACAGGTTCGGGAGTGTAATAGACCCCGCGGCGTTCGCGCGTTTGCGGGTCATATTGGTTGAGGAAGGTCTCATAAAAATGCAGGATGGGGTCTTCCCCTTTGCCTTCCTTGTAATACTGGTTGAGGATGCTGTTGATCTCCGCTGCTTGCAAGATTGCCGCGATATCATCTACGAGCACCTCCATTGGCAGGGGCAAATCGCCCAACGAGATGAAGCGGAAGACGTCCCGCAAAATGCCGGTGGTATGCGGGATGAAGTCGAACGCCATTTTGCGGTTGAATTCGCTATTGGCGCGCGTGCGGGCGGCGAATAAGCCGTAGGTAATTGTCTGCGAGTAAAGGTCCGCAAATTGAGCCGGGCTCAGATTAGGGATGAGGTACTTTTGGAAGGCTTGGTAATAACCGTATAGCTCGCCATGCTGCTGTTCGGATTCGATCAATTCCTGGCTGATGACCTCGTCGCGCAGGAAGCGCGTGCGCTTGGCTAACTCCACCGCTAAGCTTTCGGCAGTGAAGCTGCGGGGCAGCTTGAAGCCGAAAAACTGCTCCATCAGTGCTTGGAATTGCTCGGCTTGCTCTACCTGTGGGGTAGCCTTGAGCACTTTGGCAGTAAACCGCCGCGCGATGGTGGCACGTTGCAGCTCCCGCCCTTCGCGATAGAGGCGGAACTCGTAAAAATCGGTCAGGATGAGGTTGGGGAAAGTGCTTAGGTAGCGCTGCAGCTGCTCACTGGTCTCAATTTGGTCTAAATTAGTGCCTGGGGTTTTGGCTTCTATGTAGCCTACGATGAAATCCTTGCCATCCCACACGCGGAAATCCGGGCTGCCGGCTTCGGTCTTCTTGGGCAGGACGGTAACTTGCGTTTTGCGCCCTTTTTCGAGCGGATAGCCTTCGAGGAACTGCTTGAGCGCTGGGTAATACGATTCTTCGCGCGCATCGCCTTGCGCGGTAATCGCGGAGATTGTTTTAAGATATGCTTTGATGAGATCCTTCATCCCTTCACGCTCCTGCAGGCTGCCCTTTTTACTTTTAGGAAAACTCTCTTTGCTATTGGCACAATTATACCCATAACTGTTAGCACTGCCACGAATAATATAATTAATAATAATATGATTAATAATTATATCATTGCAGGTGATAGTTGCATTTAGATGGGGTAGGGAAGATGGCGCCTCGGTGTGCACCCTTGCGGCACAGGACCCCTAGGGTATAATCTAAAGCACATCATATAGCATCATCGAAGGGCAGCACATGCATATTTTAATCATCGGCACAGGATATGTCGGCCTCACCACGGGGGTCGTTTTTGCCTATATTGGGCACGAAGTTACCTGCTTAGACACAAACCGCGAGAAAATCGCGCAGCTGCAAGCCGGCAAAGCGCCTTTTTACGAGCCGCATCTGGACGAGCTGTTAGCCCAAGTGGGGGGCAGGATGCGCTTTGTGAGCAGCATGGAGGAAGCTGACCTGGCGCATACGGATGTGGTTTTCATCGCGGTGGGCACACCATCGCTGCCGGATGGCAATGCCGACCTGACTTACTTGCGCCAAGCGGCGGAGTCAATTGCAGAGGCAATGGACGACCACTTTTTGGTGATTGTGAACAAATCTACCGTCCCGATTGGCTCGGGCAACTGGGTGGGCACGCTCATCAAGGACGCCTACGAAAAGCGCAACGGCAAAAAAGTGGAGGGTAAGTTCGCCGTGGTTTCCAACCCCGAATTCTTGCGCCAAGGGGCAGCCCTGCACGATTCGCTTTACCCGGACCGCATAGTCATTGGCTCGGAGAACACGCATGGCGTGGAGACTTTGCGTGAGCTGTTTAAACCCATCCTGCAGCAGAACTTTACGCCGCCGGCTGGCTTGCCGCGCCCTGAGGGCTTGCAAGAAGTGCCGCTGCTGGTCTGCGACTTGACCAGTGCGGAGGTGATTAAATATGCGGCTAACGCCTTTTTGGCGCTGAAGATCTCCTACATCAATGAGATTGGGCACTTAGCCCAAAAGGTGGGCGCAGATGCCACACTGATTGCCAAGGGCATCGGCTTGGATAGCCGCATTGGGGAGCGCTTCCTTAACCCGGGCATTGGCTGGGGTGGGTCCTGCTTTGGCAAGGATACCGCTGCCTTGGTGGCGACAGCCAAAGATTACAACTTAGCGATGCCCATTGTGCAGGCTGCGCGGGACGTCAACTATCACCAGCGTACCTGGGTGGTGGACGCGCTGCAGGATGCGCTTAAGATCCTCAAGGGCAAACGGGTGGCGCTGCTGGGCTTCAGCTTCAAGCCCGATACAGATGACCTGCGCGATGCGCCTTCGCTGGATATTGCCCGGCTGCTGCTGCAGCGCGGCGCTAGCGTGCGCGCGCATGACCCGGTGGCTCTGGAGAATGCCCGCCGGCTGTATCCAGACTTGGGTGTGCGCTATTGCGCGCAGGTGGATGAGGCACTGGAGGATGCGGATGCAATTGTGCTGGTCACGGAGTGGCCAATGTATCGCGAGTTGGATTGGGAGCACATCAAACCCGTGCCGTTGGTGGATGGACGTAACTTTTTGGATCGCGAGCGCTTGAGCGCCTTAGGCTTCAGGGTCATCGGCGTCGGTCGTTAACTCCTACGAGCAAAGTGGGGGAGGAACAAGCCAGCGCTTTTCCAGCCTAAACTATTACTTATGAGAATAATACTTCTCGATAGCTATAAGAGGGGTTTTTAGCGGTTGGATGGGGTTTGGGCAGCAAGGATGCGATCTCAGTTTATAGATGGAAATAAGTGCAATGCAGGACTAAAAGTATGCTTATTGTGTTTTTGCAGCGATTTTAAGCCCTTTTTTTGAGGCTATCTTTCGGCTTTGTGCGTGATTTTCAGCACGGATAGGGTTGAACCGTTCTCGCCAGTCTCCTGAGTGCGAAGCCTGCCCTTAGGGTACCATTCCAGAACAGGATTAAACCGTTCTCGCCGGTCTCCTGAGTGCGAAGCCTGCCCCTTAGGGTACCGAGCGAGTGGGTTTGACCGCAGGTCTCCATATTGATTATCATTTTTTTTGAGACCTAACGGTCAAATGCCTTTCATGGTCAGGAGACCGTGAAAGAACTAAGAATTATCTGTTCTCGCCGGTCTCCTGAGTGCGAAGCCTGCCCCTTAGGGTACCGAGCGAGTGGGTTTGACCGCAGGTCTCCGCATTCAAGGCATTTTCGTTGCTTGCACTATCTCGAGCAGGTATAATTACTTATGAGAATATTATGCATCTCGCCGGAGCGATAAATATGCCCAAGCCACAATCTAAATTCGCACTGAACTTGCCAGATCTGGAAGCCGCCCCACCCCGTGACCCTGGGGTTGAGTCACCAGCACAAGCTTACCTGAACACGCTCAGCCCGGCTGGCAGGCGCACGCAGCATACCGCGCTTAACAACTTAGCCTACATCTTCTCCGACGGTAAGATTAGCGAGGCGCTAGACTTCCCTTGGGAAGTTCTGCGTTATGAGCATACCAATGGCTTAGCAGCTTATATGGTAGATATTGGCTATGCGAAATCTACGGTAAATAAGCACCTCGTCGCTCTGCGGCGCGTGCTGGCAGAGGCTTATCAGTTAGGGCTCTACCCCGATCACAACGATTACTTCCGCGCCGCTAATGTCAAATCCTTGCGCACTGCTTCCCTGCCCCGCGGGCGCACGCTCAAGCTGGAAGAACTGCGCCAGCTCACCCAAACCTGCTTGCAAGACGCCCACAACCCCACCTTAGGTGTGCGTGATGCTGCCATCATCACCGTGCTGTACGCAGCCGCCTTACGCCGGCAGGAAATTGTGGATCTCAACCTTGCAGATGTGGACCTGAGAGAGGGCAAATTGCGCATCTTAGGCAAAGGCAGCAAGCGCCGGCAAGTGTACTTGCAACCCGACGCCGTCGCAGCCCTTGAAGCTTGGCTGGACTTACGCGGCAGGCACATTGGGCCGCTCTTTACACGGGTAACCAAATCTGGCAAGGTGCTGCTCCGCAGGCTCACACCCCAAGCCATTTACTACTTGCTGAATCATCGGCGAAAGCAAGCCGGCTTAGATGACTTCACCCCGCACGACCTGCGGCGCACGGCGATCACCGATCTGCTTAGCGCGCAGGTGGACGTGCTTACCGTTTCGGCGATTGCTGGGCACGCTAGTGCGGATACCACCCGCCGCTATGACCGCCGCAGTGAGGAGAGCAAAAAAGCCGCTGCGCTCAAATTAGCCTCGCCTTTCAGCCCAGAAGAAACGAAACCCGCTGACGCATCGCTAAATTCCGCTTCTGAGGCAGATGAGTCAGATCAAGTTCAATAAAGCAGCGCAAGCAGCTCTGGTGCCGTCAGACCAGAAAAGTACTGATCGACGTCCACTTGTTCCAAGCGCTGCCTTAAGCTTTGGGGTTCGTAAGGGCAATTGGCGAGCAGCTCTTCAAGCTCAGATACATCCCGCTGGCTGAAGAAATCACCATAGAACTTGACCGATTCCAAGATGCCCTTCTCCACCATCAACAACGCTTCGATGCCGCCGCCGGCGTAGCGGGTTTCCCGTCGCAAGTTGAAGGCGGGCGAAGAGCCATAATTCCATTCCCAAGAGCGGTAGCGAGTTTGCGCCAGCTGCTCCACCGCTCGCCAGTCAGCCGGGGTAAGCTCTACCTGCGAGATCACCTTGGCTCCCTTGAAGATACCCTCTAAAACTTGCTGACGGAACTGCAGAATATCCGGCGGGTTGCTGAGGAACTCGCTGATATTGGCTACGCGGCTGCGCACGGACTTAATCCCCTTGGATTCGATTTTGGAGGGCTTCACCCGGAGGGCATGCCCGATTTCCTCCAGGTCGGAGGCATAGAGCAGCGTGCCATGGCTCATAATGTGCGTGCTGGAGATATACTGCGCATTACCGGAAATTTTCTTCCCTTCGACCACGATATCATTGCGTCCGCTGAGCTCGGCTGGTACGCCCATGCTGCGCAGCACTTCCACCACCGGCGCGGTGAATTTTTGGAAGTCGATGAATGCGCCGCGGTTTTTAGGCACCGTGAAGCTGAAGTTGAGATTACCCAGGTCATGGTAAACCGCCCCTCCCCCAGAGATGCGGCGCACCACGTGAATGCCATGCTGCTCAACGTAATCTACAGCAATCTCCTCGATCGTGTTTTGGTGCCTGCCGATGATAATCGAGGGCTCGTTGATATAAAACAGCAGAATATCCTCATCCTTAGCGATATTGCGCACGACGTATTCTTCCAACGCCAGATTGAAGGATGGATCATGATGATTATGGTTGTCTACAAAGAGCATATTTTCAGAGAGTCTCCGTAATTTTCGATAAACCCTTGGGTTTGTCTGGATCCAGGCCGCGCGAGAGCGCTATTTGCCAGGCTAAGATTTGCCCAGGGATGACTGCGACCAAGGGAGAAAGCCACTCAGGCACACCCGGTGGGATAGGTAATGGCAGCTGAGCTTGGGCAAGCAGCTCTTCAAGGTCGGAAATGACCACGAGCTCGGCTTGCATGGCATTAGCCTTATCGATAATGGCGGACATATCCTCAGCCATAATGCCTGATGGGGCAATACCAAACACAGGGTAGCCTCTGGTGAGTGAAGCCACTGGCCCATGTAAAAAGTCCGCCGAGGAATAGGGCACCGTAGTGATGCCTGTGAGTTCTTTAATCTTCAGCGCCACCTCAAAAGCTGTGCTGTAGTTAAATCCCCGTCCAATGACGGCGCCATGCTGCATATAGCAGTAACGTTCCATGCGGCTTATTTGCTGCATGGATTGCTCGATGGCTTGCTCTATCTGCGCAGGCAAGTGCTGAATTTCTCCGAAAGCTGCCTTATCCTCCGCCAAAGCGTTGGAAAGCAACGCGATTGCAAGCAGCGAAGCCGTATAGGTTTTGGTCGCCGCCACCGCTTTCTCCTGACCGGCCTGAAGGTCCAGGGTGAACTGAGCTGCTTGTGCTAATGGTGAGGAAGGGTCATTGGTAATGGCAATGCTGGGGCGGCCTTGCCGGCGCGCCTCCTCTAGCACAGAAACGATATCTGGCGATTGACCGGATTGAGAAATCCCGATGACCAAGGCGCCTTCCAATTTGGGAGCCTTATGATAGAGCGAGAAGACCGAGGGCGTTGCCAGAGCAACCGGCACTTCGTTGATGATCTGGAAGAGGTATTGAGCGTAGCGGGCAGCGTTATCCGAGCTACCACGGGCAGCGATCAAGATGTAATTAAACTTGCCTCGCAGCGCGTCCATGATTGCTTTGGCTTGGTCTGCGCTGTACTCAATCAGACGACGTATTACTTCTGGTTGCTCTTTTATTTCCTGTTCTAGTATGGATGTCATTTATCACTCCTATAAGCTATATTTTTTAATCGTGACTCAACAGGGCAGCCGGTTTAGTCTTATGGCGCGGAACGTCCCGCACCTGATTCATAAGCGGTGCAGCAATCAACGAAAGGATGCAGGAAATCGCGAACATCACACGGTAATCGAAGCGTTCGACCAACCAGCCGGCTATTATCGGCGAGAGCAATACAAAAATGCCCGTCAGACTGCGTGCTAATCCCAGGTAAGTTGGACGTAGTTTCTCTTCTCCTAATTCCATCACGAGGAGGGAATCCCCAAGCACCATGCCAGCCGAATTCAACCCAAACAGCACAAATACAAGGTAATACACCCAAATCACAGGGGCTATGATGGCTAACACCATCGTCATTGCCCAGATCAAAACGGAGATAACGACAATGCGTTTGGGACCAATCCTATCGCCAATCACGCCGCCAACACTGTAGCCTAAGATGCCGCTCAAGTAGAGCAATGCGGTAAAAATAGCTGCCTGAGCATCCGAAAGATTAAAGCGTTGGATGCCATACACTGCCAAAAACCCACTGCTCATTCCTGAAAGAAAGATCATTGAACGGGCAATCAGATACTTTCGAAAGTTTTGGTCTTCTTTCAGGATGTGCCGAAATAGCTCGCCGTCAATCAATTTTGACGGTTTGCTTTGCGCTTCTGGCGCCGGATTGGTCTCTTCGCCGGAGAGGTTTTCTTCTTCAGGTTCCCTATTCTGCCGATAAAAAGCAAAGGAAATCCATTGGGCAATGATTGCTAGCGCAAAACACAAGGCAAAATTTTGTGGGTATGGCAGCCGGCTCAACACGAGCGTAGCAATCACAGAACCAATAACACCTGCAATTTGCGCCAACACGCGAGACATACCCCAAAAACGAGCCCGGTGAGATATAGGAATAACCTTGGCTTGCAATTCCTGCCATGGGAGCGCGGTTAACCCGCTGGTCAAACCCCGCAGGGTGACCAGCAGAAGCAAAAAGGTTAGGGCTGTGCTTTTGGAGATCCTGGGGACCATCAACGCGAGGAGTGGGAAGAAGAGGTAAACCAAGCGTTCATTGACTGCCATGCGAAGTGTAAACGGCAATTTTTCCTTTAATGAGGAGATATAGCTAGCCATGAACATTTGGGGCATAAACCAGCCAAAGTTTACAATAGCTGGGATTAACCCAATAACTAGAGGAGAATCTGTGAGGTTGGAAGCAAAAACTGGAATAATTGTGACAATAGAGACAAAGCTATCTCCAAAGGTGAAGAAGGCTAAGTCCATCGTGTTGACAAACACATTGTGACTAAAGAATCTTGCAACTGGCTCGGGGACGTTATCTTCCGGCCGGATCTGCAAAAAATCAGAGATTGCATTTCGTATTTTGCTCAGCATAGCGAATCTTCAGCCAGTATTATAAATTATGCTCAAGC
Source organism: Candidatus Mesolinea sp. (assembly GCA_003445715.1). Lineage (GTDB taxonomy): Bacteria > Chloroflexota > Anaerolineae > Anaerolineales > Anaerolineaceae > Mesolinea. Next base: position 37,948 of record DMCS01000093.1, read on the forward strand.
TTTATGAGGTTATTATTACAATGCGATAACTAGCAAGCAAATTTGAATATAAGCGCACTGGTCGGCTGGAGCTCAAGTGTAGTCCAATGCAATGCTTTTTCTTCCCCATTCAATGCTAGGACCACAAGTTTGTCCTTTGCAAATTCAGCCAATTTGAAGGGTAATCGTCTGATCCTATCTGAACGGTTGACCGCTACAAACAGATCCGCATCGGGCATACCCACTTGCCAGAGCACAACTTCTTGCGTGTCGTTGACCATCAACAGCTGCCATTGGGCATTCACGAGCTGTGGGAAGCGCTCGCGGAAAGCGGCTAATTGCCGTAGGAGCTCAGCAATATCGTGATGCGCCGTAGCATCCTCCCAATTCATCAGCAAGCGTGCCTGGTCGAAGCCGATGGAATCTTCGGCGTGTATCGAGCGGGGTTGGGAAAGACCAGTTTCCGTACCAAAATACACGAGCGGCTGCCCAGGCAGCAGATAAAGCAGCGTCAGCGCTAATTTGAGCCGTTGTATTTGATTTCCAGCCGAAAAGAGGAACCGGTTCATATCATGGTTATCCAGAAAAGCCGGCCGGCTGAAATCCCGTGGGAAATAAGCCAAGCTATCCTGAAGGTAGCCGGCAAAGCGAGAAAGCGGCCAGGTTTGTAAGGCAAAAGTTTCTCGCAGAGCTTGGCAAGTAAGAAAGTCTAGGGTGCCATCCAGCCCGCCAGCAAAGCTCAGCTGGTCGTCGGCTGGCAGGGTCACCTCACCAAACGTCCAACAATCCGGGTTTACTTCCCGGCAGGCGCGTCTGAAATCCACCCAAAAATCCTGCTCTGGACCGCTGGCGTAATCTAAACGGTAGCCATCCACGCCCAAGCGCAGCCATTTTTGGGCTACTTCCAGCAGGTACTTGCGTGCTGGTGCTGCATAAGTCAGGCGCAGCTCTGGCATTTCTGGCGCATCAAAGTAGCAACGGTAGTGTGGCCAAGGATTCCAGTGAAACCAGTCCTTATAAGGGCTCTCCGATGACTGTAAAGCTGCCTGTAAAGCAGGATGCTGGTTGGAAACGTGATTTGCCACAAAATCCAGAATAACGCGAATGCCCAGCTGGTGTGCTTTGGCAATCAGCTCCTCGAAGTCAGCTTGGGTGCCTAAGCGTGGTTCGATGTGCTCGTAGTCGCTGGTGTCATAGCCATGATGCGAAGGGCTAGCAAAGATTGGGCTGAGCCAAATGGCATTAAACCCCAGGTCGCGAATATACGCCAACATTTCAATCACACCTCGCAGGGTACCACCAAAAGGTTTAGTCAGATCCTGCGTTTGCAGCCAATCCCTCCCCTCCCCCGGGCTAAAGCGATCGACAAAAATTTGATAAATACGCGCCGTTCGGCTCCACTCTGGGACTTCATCTTCGCCAAACCAGATGGCATATTGGGAAGCTTCAGCGGAATTGCTGACCTGATTATCAGCGTAAATCCTGACGGGCACAGCAGTGGCCGACGAGGATGCCGGCTGCTCGGCGAAAACCCGGTAACGTAGCATGGTTCCTGCAGGCTGTGCAGGTATACTTACTTGCCAATGTTGCAGCCAACCCCAGCTCAGCGTATCCCATGTCAAGTCAGTTTTAGTGAATGGGATTTCGGCGCTCGTATTCCAATCGTCTAGGGAATATCGCAATGTCATGCCCTGAGCAGCAACCTCGCTTGACGTGGTGGCGAGAAGCTCGACTATTTCACCCGGCTTAGGCTTTAGCGGACTTTTTTGCCCATAATGATGGACGCCGATGTTACGTTTGCGCTGATAGGTGGCACCGATAACAGGGTCATCAAGATCACCAAACGTATGGTCACGCAGTGGGTTAGCGATGGATAACGGCATAGAAAGCACCTTTTAACTTATATTCGGCAATAATTTTACGCTAATTGGCGCTTATACGCATAAACTTTTTCGCTTCTTTATTAATAATTCAATTCAGAGATGCAAAAAGCAGCGCCATAATGGCGCCGCTTGATATACTTTTAGGTTTTTTTAAAGCCGAATTACAATCCTCAGCCACTAACTTCTTTTTCTCTTGGCGATTCCTCTTGACGTGAAAAATGTTTGAACAAGCGCTTACGCCCTTGCTGAAAATTTACAGCATGCATACGGTAAGTCCCAACAATGCCATAGGGTACAAACATCACGATAAAAATGAAGAGAAGCCCGAAAACCAAAGGCCAACGCGCCCCAAACCACGTGTAGAAAAATTGTTGGATCACCTGGCTAATTCCAGCGCCAAAAATGGGGCCAATTAAAGTGCCCATCCCTCCAATAATCACCATGATAAGTGCATTCACCGTGGTCACCACAGACATCATCGTTGGGGTAGCGCTCATGTTCCAAATGGAATATAGCGCCCCCGCCAAACCAGCAAAAATCGAAGCAAAGACAAAGACGATCGTGCGAAAGGTAACAGGGTTGTACCCTATCATGCGCATGCGGTCTTCATTTTCACGGTTAGCGATGACAACATGTCCCGTTGGGGAGTTTACAAAGCGTTTCATCAAAAAATACGAGATCACCAAAAACGCGAGACTGATTAAATACACGGTGAGGCGATTTTGAGTCGGATTCAACCAAACTGGTAAGGGGACGCCATGCAAACCCTCATCTGCTCCAGTCCATTGATGTAAATCGGTCGATTTAATGATGATGTACAAGGCTGTAGAAAGCGCCAGTGTGAGCATGGCAAAGTAAGTTCCTTTTAATCGAATGGATGTTACTGCAAACATCAAACCAATCAAAATTGAAACAAGGAACACCGCCAAAAAAACAATGAGCAAGACAACTATCATGGTAATATCGGTATTTCCAATGACAATGGGAGTGTTTTTAATGAAATTTGGAGCCCAATGTTTCATCAAAAGGCCAAAAGTATAAGCTCCACCCCCAAAAGATGCTGCATGCCCAAATGAAAGAATACCACCATAGCCAATAAGGAGGTCATAGCTCATCGCAAAGACAGTCATGATAAAAAAGATAATCAATTGACCTTGCCAGAACTTGGTAACACCCTCATTAAGCCCAGTTCCAGTTATCAAATTCAACACAAACGGGAATGCCAACATAATAACTACGAAGATAATGAATCCTCGTTCAGATTTTAGCCAGGATTTTTGATTAATTTTCGTTTTGATAGCGATATTTGCCATGGAGAATTATTACTCCTTCTTCCCAAAAAGACCCTGAGGCTTGGTTAATAATACAATGACCATAATAATGACCGTAGAAGCTTCTGCAATCGCTGGGGATAGGGAAAGCTTGAGCGCAAAATAATCCCCGAAAGCGCGTGCAATGCCTAATATCATCGCGCCCACGAAAGCACCCACATAGCTCCCCATGCCGCCGATTACAACAGTTATTAGCCCTTGCGTCTGGTAAGCATCCCCCATCAAAGGTTGGACCGGGAGAAAAGGTGCTGCCCCAATACCCCCTAACGTTGCCAATGCCACACCTAACGCAAACACCAAAGTGAAAACAGATTTCACATTGATGCCCATTGCTTCGACCATTTCTGGATCCTGAACACCTGCACGGATGATCATACCTAACCGTGTCTTTGTCATGAGCAAGGTCACCAAGGCGAACATTATGATGCCCAGAGCAATAATAAACAAGCGATAAGTCGGAACGGTAACTCCCAAAATATCAATCGTAGAGTTGCCATTCCGCAGCCATTCTCCGATGGAGGCTGCTTTCCCAGGCATGGCAAAAAGCGGTGGGCGTGCCATCTGATAGGTCAGCGGATCCCAAAGAAATTGCACCAATTCGCGAATCACATAGCTTAAGCCCAATGTCATCAGGATAATAAAAGTGGGGCGTGCGTAGAGCGGTCTGATAAGAATAATTTCAATGACAGCACCAAACACGAACCCAAAAGCAACGGAGACAAGAATTGAAAGCAAGAAGCGAATATTCCCATTCATTAGCAACACGCTAACAGGTGCCGATTCGCGAATGAATACGCTCACCACGGTTAAGACCAACAAAATTGCCGGCACGAGAATTGCCTTGCCAAGATTTTCCTTTGGCGCATATTGAGTTTTATCCCCTGGTTTAGAAGATCCAAAGGCAATCAACAAACCACCTAACATTATTAAAACTGGACGGATCCAAAACTCTTCTAACGGCTCCTGAGGAGAAATTTCCGCAAGAGGGTTACCTACTGTTGTTGTCGTCATCGCAACCATAGCAGTATCGGCTAACGCTAAAATATCGAAACCAAGCACAGCAAATACAATCACAACCGCGGCTAAGATATAAGCAATGGTTGGAAGCAGTTTTTGCATGCGCGGGGATAAATTCCAAGCAACCACATATGGCTTCAGCACGGAAATAAACATCACGCCCGTACCAAAGGCTAATGCCAAAGGAGCTATGCCAAAAATAAAGGTAGGGTTAGTATAAAACTGCCAGCCAATGTATGCTCCCAGCATGAACATAGAACCGTGCGCAAAGTTCAAGACATCCATCAAACCAAAGATAAGCGTGAGGCCAGCAGCTACCAAGAAGAAAAGCGAGCCCAGGGTAAGCCCAGAAAAGATAGTGCTAACAAAAGCGCGTTGGCCTGCATAAAGGTAAAGTCCGACAATAATTCCCAGTGCCACCACAACAATGAGAATCGTTTGGAGAATCTTCTTATTCTTTCGATTCATGTTCCATCTCCAATTCTATGCGCGTTTTGATGCTTGCACCCAAATAACGGTGAATAACTTCAGGTTGCAAAACGAGGTCTTTCATTAATCCGGAGCTCACCGATTTACCATCATCTATAATCGTGAATTGCTTTGCCAGCTGGCTTGCCATAATAAAATTCTGTTCAACGAGGAGAATTGTGGTCGTGTGGCTCAGGGTTTCAATTGCTTCCATCATTTGTTGGATAAGAATAGGTGCTAAGCCTTCACTCGGTTCATCAATCAATAACAGCTTGTTCTCGGGGACCAAAGCCCGCGCAACCGCTAACATCTGTTGCTGTCCGCCAGAAAGATGATTACCAGGCAATTTATAGAGACGTTTTAGGTCAGGAAAAAGCTTGAAGATAAAGTCAGAACTGCGCTCAAAATCTCCTTTTTTGCGCTCAGCTAATTTCAGGTTTTCAAGGACACTAAGTTGTCGAAAAATCGCTCGGTGTTCTGGTACGTACCCAATTCCAAGATTGGCAATATTGTAGGGTCGTTTGCCTTGAATTTCCATCCCATCAAAGATGATTTTTCCTTCGCGTGGTGGGGTGAGACCGATAATCGATTTGAGAGTTGTGGTTTTGCCCGCGCCATTACGGCCTAGCAAAACCGTAATGGAGCCTTTTGGGACGCGCACACTGACCCCTTCGAGAATATGAAATTGACCAATGTAAGTGTGAATGTGATCCACAAGTAACAGGTCGTCATGCTTGACATCACTCATGCTAATTCTCCATACAAATTACCAAGATAGGCAGCCTGAACCTGATCATTATTAGCGATTTCGTGCGGTGAGCCTTCAGCTAAAATGCGCCCTTGATTCATCACCGTGATCACATCTGAAATTGACATGACCATATCCATACGATGTTCAACGAGTATGGCAGTGCGGTCCTTTTGACGCACTACCCTATGAATAATCTCAATCAATTCTGGCACTTGCTCAGAAGACATTCCGGCTGTCGGTTCATCAAAGAGGAGCAGCTCAGGATCACAAGCGATCATGATGCCAAGTTCAAGCTTTCGCTTTTCACCATGCGAAAGATTGCGGGCTAACACCCATTCGCGACCCGCCAAGCCTACCAGTGAGATAACCTCCTCTGCTTTTTCAATGTATTGTGTAAATTTTTCTACCGGCTGAAAAAACTTGAAATTATCTCTACCCATGGCTTGAGCTGCCAAGCGGACATTTTCCAATACGGTCAAGTTTGGGAAAATATTGGTAATTTGATAGGACCGCCCAATACCTAGGTGCGCCCGCTTTTGTGGAGAGACATTGGTAATGTCCTCACCTTTAAAGAACACTCTCCCGCTTGTGGGCGGCATAACCCCGCTTACTAAGTTGAATAGTGTGGTTTTTCCGGCGCCATTCGGTCCGATGATAGCATGCATCGTATGAGCTGTCACTTGCATACTCACATCATCGACGGCTACCAAACCGCCAAAAACCTTCCGGAGGTTCTCAACTTCGACAATAATATTTTCAGTCATAAGATATTTGCCTTATGTTATATTCAAAGATCGTTCCCGAATTAAATAATGCAATAATAATTCCAGATAATATCTAATTGATTACCAGTGATTTCGAAGGGAGGGGGTAGGTAGACCCCTCCCTTGCGATATTCAACTCCACAAACTTACTGATTCAGCCTGGGCAAATCTCCGCAGCGCGATTCATATTCACCAACCAGCGTGCAAGGAATTCCTAGTTCATCGTATTTCGAAACATAAACTGTTTCGAAAAAGCGATATTCATTGATGCCATCCCCATCCAGATCAGGATTCAAGTTAACTAGCCTGAGAATATTCATCGGCTGTTCGCACACATGATCTTCTGGGCGGATATGATAGGTCCCTTTGGGTCCTTCAAACATCAAGCCTTCTAAGGCAGGGATCATCACCTCGGGATCCGTATCACCACCGGTCTTTTCAAGAGCAGAAGCCAGAGCAATCGCAGAAGCCATACCACCTGCTGTAAACAAATCAGGATATGCATTAATCGCGGCATCTGGAGCGTCTTTGTATTTTTCAAAGTGGTGCTCTACTAACCAATCGTTGACTTCTGTATCTGCCGCGGTGTAGTGGTAAACATTCAAACCGACAGTACCAAGTACATCCTCGCCAAATACTGCAGTGAAGGAGGCATTATCACCAAATCCAGTACCAACAGTCATGACTTCCAACGCACCCATGTCAGAAAGCGCCTGGAAAAGGGTAACATAACCAGTGCCAGACCAGGTCAGGAACAAGTTATCAGCACCGGAATCCATTGCTTGCTGGACATAGGGCGTGAAATCGGTTGTTTCGAAAGGTGCGTAGATATCTGCGATCAGTTCGCCGCCAAATTTCTCCACAGAGTATTTGAGCGCTTCTCCAGAACCGCGACCAAAGGCATTATCAACCCCAATATGGGCAAAAGTGGGTCCCACATTCTCGACCAAATATTTAGCAATGATCAAGGTGTCATCGAAGTTGGTGCGTGATGTGCGGAAAACATAGGGGTTAAAATTCGGACCAGTTGGGTAGGAAGACGCAGCAGGATCAATCATCAAAATGATTTTATTTTCTAAAGCCACATTCGTGAGCGCTACAGCACTAGCTGAAGAAACGGGACCCTGCAGTAATTCAACGCCGTCTCTCTCAATCAGCTCCAGTGCAAGCGATACGGCTTTTTCTGGGTTGCCCTCATCATCTTTGACGATGACCTCGACAGGACGATTGGCAATAATCCAGCGGCCCTGGTCGTCTTTCTTGCCGCCGGACATATATTCAAGGCCCAAATCGAAGCCCCGTTGCTGCTGCAGGCCGTAGAGAGCCATCAGGCCGGACATCTGGCCAATTTGGCCAATCTTCAGAACAGGACCAAGCTCTTCTGTTTCTGGTTGAGTTGGAACTGCAGATAAAGCATCTAAGCCAGTGAATTGGTCGGCTGTGTAATAGCCAGAATCAATGATGGCTGAAATCAGATTGGTCTTATCCACAGAGACAACCGCGGAGGGTTTGGCGGGAACGTCAATCACACCGTTGTTGTAGGTGGTGGTAGCTTCAGGCGTGCCACCCTCCAAGAAGATCACCGCAGCCTTGATCGCATCGGCAACCAATACGCGCACATCCTTCAGCACAGTCATGGACTGTTTGCCATCGATGATGTATTGCACCGAGGCAATTTCAGCATCCTGACCAGTGATGATGTAGGAGGTGACATCCTTATCGGCCGCGAAGGTATCCGCAATCGCGCGGGCGGTGCCATCATTGGGGGCCAAGATGAAGACATCACCCTTATCCGCAGCCGTGGCAGCGGTCAGGTTGGATTCAGCTAAGTTCTTAGCCACATTGAAGTCCCAGTTGGTGGAAATCTGACCAATAATGCGAGCCATTTCCTCACGAGTGAGCGTGGCTTTATCCTGCAAGGCAACTGCCTCGGAGGAGTTCTTGATCACAAATGTGCCATCCACAATCTTGGGTTGCAAAACGCTCCAGGCGCCTTCAAAGAACAAGAAAGCGTTGTTATCGGAAGCAGCGCCAGCATACAGGTACAAGGGGTTGCCTGCGCCAGTGGCATGATCAACCAGGTACTGTCCCTGGGCTTTACCGACAGAGACGCTATCGAAGGTCACGTAGTAATCGACCGCATCCGTATCGGTGATCAGGCGGTCATAGGAAATGACCTTGACGCCAGCTGCACGGGCTGCTTCAGCCGAAGCCGCTGCCGCCGTGCTATCGTGCGGGCAGATGATGAGAACATTGATGCCCTTGGAAATCAGGGTTTCAACGTTCTGCTTTTCTTTGGCGGAGTCACCCTGGCTGAACAGAATTTCCACGCTGTAGCCCTCTTTCTGCAGGGCATCCTTGAAGCGGGTTTCATCCTGGATCCAGCGGGGTTCATCCTTGGTGGGTAAAACAATCCCAACTGCCAGCGTTTCTCCACCGGCAGTCTCGGTGGGGGTAGCCTGAGCACAAGCACCGAGGATCATCGAAGCGATGATCAGTATCGAGAAGGTAAAAACTAACGACTTTTTCATTCTATTTACTCCTATATATTTTCATTTTTTAATTTTTCGATAGGTTAAGGATATTGAAAAAATGGTGCACCTCCTTTTTTAACTGTTCTTCAAAACGAAACCGATCAACAAAGTGTTTAGTGGATCGGGTTTATCCAGACAAAGGGCATGCCCTGCACCTGGAACAACGACAAATTCTGAGTTTTCGATTTTTTCCGCAATCAACTGGGCATACTCTCTACCCTTAATGCGGTCTTCTTCACCAATAACGACGAGTGTTGGACAATTTATCCGCGAAAGTTCGTTGGTTATATCTATATTATAGAATGCAGACATCATTTCTGCAAAAGATTTCAGATCGATTGCAGAAAATCTCTTAATTGCCTCAGCTGTAGCTGACTGTGTGGCTGCAACATATTCGGCTGAAAAATTTAACGTTACCGAAGTCCAGTAGAGTAGTTCGGGATCTTTTCGCTCTGCAGCCAATTTCCAAGGATACGTTTGCGCCCGTAAAAATGGTCGAACTTCTGAAACACCATCGATGATGATCAAACTTTTGGTCTTCTCAGGATATTTTAGAGCAAAGACCATGCTAATCTCTGAGCCATACGAAATCCCGCCGATATGCGCTTTGGGGATATCCAGGGCTTCAAGCAAAGCTGCCAGGTCATCCGCATGCTGCTCCATCGAGTAGGGTCCATCGGGATGCTCCGAGCGCCACATCCCGCGGCAATCATACAACAGCACACGCATATACTTTGAGAGCACCCGTGTTTGGTAGATCCAGCTCTCAGTGCTCATCATAATTCCATTGGAGAGCACCAACACCTCGCCATCAACTGGGCCATGCAATTCGTAATACAGACGTACGTTATTGACAACGACTTCTGGCATCTTTAATCATTCCATTTCTGCAGGCTCAAAAGCAAGAACTTTCTTCTGTGCTTCACCCATCACACGATCAAGGCTAGTCATCTTCAACGGTGTTCCAATCATAATTTTTTGGGGATCTGAAAGATCCATGCCCACAATTTGGGCGCTGATGCGGGGACCCTCGTCTAGGGCAACAATGCCCACCATATAAGGATGTTTGGCATCGTAACCAGCGGCTAGCATTTCCGTTGCCGGCACATAGATAACAGTGAAAGCAGCAAGCTTACCCTTTCCGCTGAACTCGATCAGTTCTGCCTGGTCGGATTTGCATTTTGGGCAAATGTAACGTTGCGGTAAGCTGATATGACCGCAATTCAAACATCGGGAGCCAACTAAGACGCCGTTTTCTATGTAATCAAAGAATGATTTTGCCTCGAGTTTTAATTCGCTCATTTCAGTTCCTCTGTTCAAAAATATGGACAACCGCTGTCTGTCCTGTGCCGCCAACATTGTGGGTCAGGGCATATTTCAGCTCCCCAGGCAGCTGACGTTCACCAGCTAAACCGTGAAATTGCTTCCAAATTTCGACAACCTGAGCGATGCCGGAAGCGCCTACAGGATGTCCTTTAGATTTCAAACCACCACTGGTGTTGATGGGATGCATACCTGTGCGTGCAGTTTTGCCCTCTAAGGCGGCTTTCCAACCTTCACCACGCGGGAAGAAGCCTATGTCTTCGCTTGCCATGATCTCAGCGATCGTAAAGCAATCGTGGACCTCAGCAAAATCAATGTGTTCAGGGCTAATGCCAGCCATTTCGTACGCCTGTTGTGCAGCTTTCGAAGCAGAAGAAATCTCTGTCAGTGAGTTGCGCTCAGCCAGCGCGCCATCACTCGCCTGACCAACACCAGCGACAAAAATAGGATGTTGCGTGAATTTTGGAGCTAAATCTTCGCTCACCAACAAAAGCGCCGCAGCCCCATCCGAAATCGGAGAGCAATCGAAGAGTCGCAAAGGCCAGGCAATCATCGGGTTGGCTTTGGGATCCTGCATAAATTCCATTTCATTTTCCCACGTTGGAACCAGGGTGCCTTTTTTGATGGCTTTAGCTTTCTTACCAGCCATGACATCCTGGATAGTTTGATTAAACTGCGCTTTGTCGTTGAGGGCGCCGTTTGCGTGGTTTTTAATCGCAACTCGAGCAAGCGCATCCGGATCGGCATTGTATCTATCTAGATAGGCGGTTGCCATGGTGGCATAGAGGCCAGGGAAAGTAAAACCAGCAGGGATTTCGAAGAGGGTGTCGGCAGCCGAAGCTAAAGCATTGGTCACTTCAGCTGTAGGCAAATCAGTCATCTTTTCTACGCCACCGACCAAAACAACATCATATTGTCCGGAGGCAACCGCTAAGATAGCTTGGTGCAGAGCCACCCCGCCACTGGCGCAGGCGTCTTCGATGCGCACACTGGCAATCGGCGAAAGTCCAATCCAACTGGCAACGATGGGGGCTAAATGACCTTGTTTCTCAAATTGATCAGAGGTGAAATTGCCCATAAAAAAGGCTTGAATATCTTCTGGGGCAAAATCATTCTCGATAGAGCCAATCAATTCTCGGTAAGCTTCCACAAACAAATCGCGAGAGGTTTTCTCGGGGAAGACACCAAACTTGCTCATCCCCACACCCACAACCGCTACATTGCGCGCTAGTTTTGTTCCTGTCATATTGTTTTGCCTCAGTCTACTTTTTCGTAAATTACAGCGCCACTGAGATCTGTTGGCCGCTCATGCGTCCCTTCAGCAACCAAGTTCAGCTTTAATTGTTTTCCCTCAATAGCGAAGCGACCCACAAAGCCTCCTAGTAACCCGAAGGTATGCTCTGTTTGATACATGTCGATGAGATCGCCCTCAATCTTATAGGTCCCACTAGAGGTAATCCCCATAGGCTCATAGGCTGACTCATAAGTTCCATCCTCGTTAAAGGTAAAAGAGAGGCCCGGATATGGTTGCCCTTCAATTTGTGCCCACTTTCCTAATATTTCGTTCATAGTATTAACCCTTCTTTCTCTAAAAATAGCGTTTATCAGGAACAATCCCCAAACGGTGTGCTTCTTCGCGAATCCAGTCACGGAAATCGGGGTGAGCGATCTTAATTAAGGCCTCCATACGCCTCTTGACGCTCAATCCACGCAATTCAGCAATGCCATATTCGGTCACAATCGTGTCCACATCTTGACTAGGGACTGTTACGCCTGCCCCAGGTGCCAAGGTTGGCACGATGGTCGAGACTGTGCCATTCTTTGCTGTTGAGCGTAAAGCAATAATGCCACGCCCCCCTTCGGAAAGCTGCGCCCCACGGTGGGTATCAGATTGACCACCGGTTCCACTAATCTGGCGAGTACCCAGACTTTGCGAGCATACTTGGCCAAGAATATCAACCTGCACAGCCGTGTTGATACTGGTCATCTTATAATTTTGGCCTACGATATATGGATCGTTGACGTATTTCCCCCGCAAAATTTCCACATCGGGATTGTGGTCAATAAAATCATAGAGCTTTTGCGTCCCAAGTGCGAAGGCTGCTATCATTTTTCCTTGATTGAGTGATTTTTTATGATTGGTAATCACGCCAGCGTTATAAAGGTCAACCATCCCATCGACGAACATTTCCGTATGAATTCCCATGTCATGACGGTGTAACAGAAATGCGGTAATCGCGTTCGGGATACCGCCGATGCCCAGCTGAAGGGTCGCACCATCTTTGATAAGATCTGCCACGTGTTCACCAATCATGCGTTCGATCTCGGTAGGTTCTTCCCCTGGCAGTTGTGGAAGCGGGACATGATTTTCTACCACAAAATCCACATCGGAGATGTGCACCAGTGTGTCTCCATTCGTCCACGGTAAGTTTTCGTTGACTTCTAAAATCACAAGCCTGGCAGCTTCGACCATGTCCTTTTCATAGACGTTCCCCAAGGAGAGTGACATAAAACCGTCTTCATTCGGTGGTGTAGCTGTGCCAATAAAAACATCCACATAACCATGATTGGCATAGAGTTTATCCATGCCCGCTGAATGCAAATTATTCGGTACATAGGAGACCCGCCCCTCCGAATGAACTTTGCGATCAGCCAGGGAATAAAACCAGTTTTCATTAAAGATGTGGCCATCCATTTCTGGATTCAGAAAAGCCTCGTATGGGCGCATGGGCAGGCAAGTCCACGTGGTGACATTCTCCAAACGGCGGCCTTGCCGACCTAATTCTTCGAGTAAACCCGGGGGTTCTGCGCCAGCCATAGCAACACACACGGTCTGGTTCGATTTAATTTTCGAAATTGCCTCTTCCAGACTGACTAACTTACGGTTGAATTCCTCTATTGCAGACATGAATATTTTCTTTCTGCCTAAGGCATTCTGAATGCGGAAGCAGCTTGGTTGTAACCCACACCGGAACCAACAAACATAACCAAATCGCCGGATTTAATCTTGCCCAGTTTGCGGGCATCGTCAAATGCCATAGGAAGGCAGGCTGAACCTGTGTAGCCCCATTTATCCATAATCCAATGGGTTTTCTCGAGAGGCAAGCCCAAATTTTCCATAACCAACTTAATCGTAGTGAGGTTTACCTGAGTAAAAATCATGAAATCGATATCTTCCACTGCAAAGTTACCATTCGCCGCGCATTCACGTGTGCGGGCTGGCCAACCGTCATTATTCACTGAGGCTGGGAAGGCAGTTAGCAGCTTTACTTTGGTCCGCCCTGCTTCGACGCTCTCACAAGTCGCTGGTTCATACGTCCCACCGGAATAAATCCCCCAATGCTTATGGTAGGAACCGTCGGCTTTGATGGAGCTGGATATGAAACCAGGTTTATCGGACCCAGTCACAACAGCGGCTCCAGCTCCATCGCCGTAAAAGAAGGAGGTAAGATCATGCGGCGGGTCAGCTAATTTATGCATCATATAAGCACCAATGACCAGAATGTACTTGATATTGGGATTGGTCGCAATGATGCCTGCAGCTTGCGTTAGACCAGTTGGGAATGAGGCACAAGCACAGCCAACATCCCAGGTGCCAGCATTGACGCAGCCAAGCTTGTATTGCACCACAACTGATGTCGCCGGTGTAATGTAATCAGGGCTATCGGTGCCTAAAATAATCAGATCCACTTGCTCAGGCATTATCCCCGCGTCGGCAAGCGCTTGTTTGCCGGCTTCGACGGCCAAGTCCGAAGTCGCCCAATCGTCCGGAGCGTAAAAGCGGCGGGTGATTCCGGTGCTGGCTTCGAATTTGCCGACTACTTCTGCCAATTTGGGGTCAACCGCAGCCATCCATTCGGCAAAAGTAGCATTGCTGATTTCGTTTTCTGGGACGTACCTTCCGGTACCAATGATTGTTGCATAACGGGTCATAAAATTAACTCCTTATTGGAATTCCAACTCAGTCTACGGGATCACTCCACCATCGACGCTGATGGCAGCGCCGTGAATGTATGAAGCTTCATCGCTTGCTAACCAAGCATAAACATTCGCAATCTCTTCAGGTTTTCCAAGGCGCCCTAATGGAGTTTTTGCAGCCATTGCGGCGAGAACATTTTCCGGCATCTTCAAAACCATTTCGGTGAGGATAAAGCCGGGGCAGACCGCATTCACACGGATTTGGTACCTCCCCAGCTCGCGTGCCCAGGTTTTGGTCATGCCGATGACGCCAAATTTGGTCGCAGCATAATTTGTCTGCCCAAAGTTGCCATACAAACCCACCACCGAAGAAGCGTTCAAGACCACACCGCCACCGTTTTTAATCATGTAAGGCACAACGGCTTGCGTGCAGTTAAAAACACCCTTGAGATTGACTGCGACAACCAGGTCGAAAGCTTCTTCACTCATTTGACCAACCATCTGGCCGTCTTTAAACTTGACGAATTGTGCGTCCTGCGTAATGCCAGCATTGTTGACTAAAACATCGATATGACCGAATTGTGCCGCAACATCATCAACCCAAGCTTGGACTGCCTGCCGGTTAGTAACATCCACTTTATCAAATCGGATTGCCCCACCAGTTTCCTCAACAAAAGCATTTCCAGCCTGTTCATTGACATCACAGATGATGACCTTTGCGCCCTCCTTGATGAACTTTAATGCCGTGGCTTTACCAATCCCGGCAGCTCCCCCCGTGATGATTGCAACTTTATCTATTAGAAGCATGCTCTCTCCTTTTATGAACTTGTTCGATTAACTTCTTGGTAACCTATTTTTAACATATGGGGATTACAGGGGGGTTACAAATCGGTAACAAAAACATAATAAATTATGGAGTTTTCCAGGTTAAAGTAAGAGCCCGCTTTTTGGGCGGGCTCTTGAATAGGTGGTGAACTAATCTTATCTACTGATAATCGGCAGATAGATGTTTTTGATAATTGTCAGGTCTACAACTGCGGTTGCCGCTTCTTCGACAGTACCAAGCCGATCGGTGCTATGCAGTGCCACGTTGGTCAGTGGACCCGTCATAGCGTCTTCATTCACCACTACCTGGAAGGTAATCGTGTGCACTGGCGGAACCAATACATAGTCGAAGCAGATGGCGGAGCCGTCTTCAATCGCCAAGTAGGGATCGTTGTAGCTCACCAACGTACCCACAGTGCCATCAGCATTCTCCACGCCGATGGTAGCTGTCGCACCGCTGAGAAAATCGGGGTGAATATTATCGAAAGCGAAGACAATCTCGTATGCTCCGGGGGCGTCGTCGGGCTGCAGGAAGTAGCCAATTTCAACGTCCATGGTTACGCTTGGGTCACCACCCCAGAAATAAACATCATCGTATTCGATTACGGCAAAGGATTCGCCATCACCAACCAGGGTTACACCTTTATTCGTGTCAGCGTCATATTGCACCACGAGGTCATCCCAGAATGCAGCCAAGACGTTATTGGGGTCGGCTGGATCAGGGATTTCCTGATTGATGTAATCTACATCTTCAAAGTCAAATCCCGCATAGCCGTCATCGGTAAAGTGCATACCGGTATAGTCAATGCCATAATAGTTGAAGGCTGGATAGGTAGCAAAGGTCGAGTACCAGAGGCTATCACCATAAATCGACGGTATGGTAGTAAATCCAAATTGGGTTGTGTACCAGTCTAAATAGGCATCTGGGTTTCCATCGGGCACAACTTCCAACGTACAAGCTGGGTCGTCACCACTAGTGGTCCAGTCGTAGGCGTAATGCGCCGGCTCGATCGTGCCCGTCCAGGTGATTGCATTGGTCACAGGATCATAGACCGCGCCGCCCGTTGTAGAATCAGGTACGTAAGTAACGCCTTCTGGCAGCACATCATTAATCATGTATTCGGTTGGACCAGTGGCAAAATTCGTGATCTCGATGGTATAGGTAATCACATCTCCTACGGTAGCCGTTTCTACATCCGCGGTCTTCACCACATCATCCACGCCACGTTTAACATCTATCTGCGTGAGGCCGATTGAGGTTTCATACTCAGCATCCGCATACACATCGATCAAGCCATACAAGCGGTCGCCTGCTTCGGTGTCAATGTCGTGCCAGAGGATATCGAGTGTGAACGGTTCACCCGCGGGGTTGGTTTCCGGTCCGATAACCGTCATCGTAGCTGGGTCAGCGGGTTCATAAGGCACATTGCCGATGGCGAGGGTAATATCATCCAACGGTGCCCCCGAACCTTGCCAGTTTTGCACCAAAATCCAGACATCATAGAACGGGGCGGGGAAACCCCACTCGCTCAAGTACTCATAAGCCGTCGCCGTGGCGCTGTTTCCGTATTCCTCATTTGCTGAAGGCTTTCCATCTCCATTCAAATCAAAGCCCCAAAAGAGGTCAAGGTCCACCGCCGTGGTGGCGGTAATTTCTGCCACTAAGCGGGCAGCACCCGCATCCATGGGAATGACTGTGAACCAAACTTGGTCGAGATTATCGTAGGGGCTGCCATTGGTTGGGTCTTGTGCCAACTGTATCTGGTGCAGCTCACCTTTCACGAAGCCGTAGGTATCCACGGTTAGGTCGGTAATTTCAACAGCTTGCAGGTCAACCAGCGTGCCGCTATCCGCATCGCGGTGTGAATCAAACTTTGCAAAATCAGGCAGGTTACCCGTGGTTGGTAACACCGCTACAGGAATAGCCACATCGGAGATGGGAGCACCGGCAGCTACATTGGATACCATTACATCGTCAATCCACCAATCATCAGCACAATCACCGGTGTACTTAAAGGCGACATAGACACTCTGCCCAGCATAAGTGCTCAGATTGATTAAAGTTGGTGTTGCTGTCCAGGCATCTTCAGGCGGCGCAGAAAGTGCTGCCACTTCGACGAAATCACCATCGGCGGGAACCTCACTTCCCGTAGAAACCATAATCCCGTGATATTCAAAATCATCCGTCCAATTACCATTCTCAAAGAAACTTAACGTCGTTAATCCACTTGAAGGTATGGATATTTGTGGCGTAACCAACCAACCTTCTTGGGGGCCTAAACAACTGTAAGCATGCTTGGCCGCAGCAGGGGTGCTATAGAACCGTGCTGTATCGCGGGCCCACGTGGATCCTGCTCCATCGACGTTGTATACTGCCCAATCGGTAGGTGGGAATGTTTCATCAGTAAAGTCTTGCTGGAGGAGTATTACTGGATCGCCAATCCCCGGGTGTGTATCATCGGTGTTGAATTCCACATTCCCGAACAGCCACTCATCGGTGGGCAAATCTGTCACATCGGCGGTAATCGTAATTTCCTGTGTAGCTCCCGGGGCAATGGTGAACGTGGCTGGTTCAACGGTAATCCATTCTGGAGCAACCACCGTATACGTTGCGGGCAGGTCAGAAACACTGGTAAAAGTACGCGTCCAAGAGCACTCGCCCACGCACTCGCTGTTATATAGGCTGGCGAGGTTCAGCGACCGGGGGTCACCGCCTTCCTCCGGGTTAGCTGCTTCGTAGTTTGCAATGGTTTCATCCATCACTAAGCCGGTCAAGCCAGCCAGTTCCAGTTTGATGCGGCCTGCACCGATATCGAATGGGTCAGTTGGGGTGGTTTTATCTTCTTTAAGCAGGCCGTCATAGGCAGTCAACATTAAGGCGGACTTAATCTCAGCGGGTGTCCAATCAGGATGCAGCGCTTTGAGCAAAGCGGCTGCGCCGGCGTCATGCGGGCTGGACATTGAAGTGCCTTGATAGAGGTCATATTCTGCTTCCTCATCCGGCTCGATAGTGCCATCCGCTACGGCTGCCAAAATCTCTAAGCCCGGCGCACTGACGTCCGGCTTAAGCACGTCAAAGGTCGTATTAGGTCCACGGGAACTGAAATTTGCCATGATGTCGCCAAAGACATCATCAACATAGCGGCCATAGGCAGAGATACTTACCGTGTCGTCTGTCGAAGCAGCCACCCAAGCAGCGATCTCATCACCCAAGGTACCTGGGATATCCAACATTACCCCTGGAATATGGGTTCCAGAAACGCTCATGGCACCAGGAGCACGATCATCGGTAAAGATGAGCACGCCAATTGCACCAGCAGCTTCAGCATTCAAAATCTTCAACGTGAATGTGCAGGTACCACGCTTGATCAAAGCAATGCTATTAGCAAAAAAGTTTTCTGGATATGGTTCACAACCGAGATCGTTTCCTGGATCTTCACCAGAATAAATAACCGCTTTATCGATTAAGTCTTCTGTAAAGGGAATCTCGCCTGCTAAAGTTGAAATACCTTGATATAAGGGGTTGGAAAAGTCGACAATGCTCGTGAACTTGCGGTTGTGCGAGGAAGCCGCCGTGCTGAGCACCCAAGGGGAGCGATGCGCTACGGTTTCTGCGGCAGGGCCGCTATTCCCAGCAGAAGTGGAAACCACAATGCCAGCCGCTGTGGCTTCCAAGAAAGCCAATTCCACAGCATCGTTATAAGGATCTTCGCCACCAGAAATGGAGTAGTTGATTACGTCCACGCCATCTATGATGGCTTGCTGTGTTGCAGCAATTGAATCATTTCCGGCGCATTGACCGCCAGAAGGTGTGGGGTAGCACACATCGTAAGAAATGATTTGGGCATGCGGCGCCATACCGGAGATGGTCACTTCGGTGCCGTAGTAATCCAACGTGACCGTGTTGCCTGCCACCGTGCTGGCGGTATGCGAACCGTGACCGTCGCTATCTTCTGGGGTTACAGTTTCGGAAGGCGCATCATGTGTATAACTGTAAGCGCCAACGACTTTGTCATTACAGGCGTCTATATAGTCAGGATCGTAGTTTTCATCATCATCAGGATTGCATACGCCGAGGTAATTACCCGTCCACGTATATTCAAATTCATCTTCAGGCTCATCGCTAAACGAGGGGTGATCGAAATTGATACCGCTATCGAGAATGCCAACCAGAACCCCTTCACCCTGGGTGCCAAGGTCACCGGGCACAGCAGTGCCATCCCAGATTTCTGGGGCACCTAACCAGGCTGGGCCGGCATCGGTATCAAGAGTACGGATAGTGTCCTTAAGGACTTTCTTGATGCCCGGCACACCGCGCAGGGCTTCCGCCTCCTCAGGGGTAAGGTCAACAGAAACGCCATTGAGGATCACATCATAGACGTAGTGAACCTGGATGGATCGTCCAATTGTTTTTTCAGCTTGGCTAAGGATCGATTCCCGTTTTTCTGCTAGGCTGGCTAAATATTTTTGGCTTTCAATACTATTGATCGCCGAACCCTTAGCTCCTCCGCTAACTTTTACCAATGAATCGCCCTCGAATAGGACAATATATCCAAGTGTGCCGTCTTTATTGACGACGTATTGTTCGAGGCTGGTTGCTTCTTCAACAGTAAATTTATCGGTGGAAGTTGAGCCCGTCGGAACCAGATCGTTCCGAGGGGGCAGGCTGCCACGTGCTTCAACAGGTGTGGGCGTAATCGCCGCACTCACTGGAGAAACGATCATGGCAAGAGCTATAAAAATAGCTAATATTTTGACTGTTCTAGATTTCATAAGATTACCTCCAAATTTGTAAAAATGTGATGCGAACTGGATACGATGCACGAGGTGTGGCTTGGCAAAGCCATTCCTTATGCTGGTGGAGAGAATTATTATGTCCTTCTATAATAAGCATCCTCCTTTTCTTTACGAGAAATTGTTAATGATGCTGCTTGTTAAAAGAGACTATACGGGAAATATTCTGCTGTGATAGTATTATACACTATTCTCACGAATTCTGGCAGTTTCTTTATGAAAAAATTCAAGTTTGAAATCAACTCTCAGTTTAGGACTTATACGTAGATAAGCCTAGCACTTAACTAAATCTGCCTGGCAACTCTACTAGCATGTGCCAGGCAGTCGATATTCTATACATTTTCCCGCTTGGAGTGGCTCTTTAATTCCTCTCAATAGGAACTATTCGAGTGAGAAATTTCGATCCCACGGACGCACAAGAAGCGTGGCAATAGGATCGCACTGGGGTTACGCTTCCCGTAGCTGCTGGAAGTGTTATGCACGGTCTGCTCGCACGCCAGCCATTCCACGTTTTCACCGAAGAGGTCTTCGAAAGTCTGTGTAATGCGAACGTTATATGGTACTTGCACACTGCCATCTTTCTTGAGCAGCAGGATGCCAAAGCGTGAGCTGCCCGTAATCATTCCCACCGAAGGATTGACGATGTTCATATAGTGCAGGTAAGGAATATAAAGGATATCCTCATCGCGCGGCATCGCCAGCAGCGCTTCTAAACCCGGTATTGACCGCTGCCCTCCAACCATGGTCAAATTGAGGTGATCTACCGAGTGCCCGGTTGGCTGGGCACCAAATTCATCGGCATCATCCTGCTCCCAATAGAAGGCTTTGAAAATACCATCTTCAAATAAGGGGAATGGCTTGCGCGGCAAGCCCATCATGTCATAGCTGAGGGGGAATGTCTCGCGGCGTTCGGGGTTATCAATCAAGGTGAATGACGGCGAAAAAACTCTCTGTCCTAACTTTTCCTCACTTAGGAAGGAATATCCGCGCTTCATAGTGCCGCCATTAGGTCCAACCATCGCTAAAAAGTCGAGAAGGTCACCCACCGCCGCTGAACCAAAGACCACCGTATATTTGCCTAATGGCAGTTGCAGCGCTTGGTCGTGTTGGTAATGTTGCAGCATAAGGGCTAGATCATTGTGCAAACGCTCGGGTGCCAAATCTACTTTTGCTTGGGCGGATTGTTGGGCATTCACTTCCCATTTGAGCTGTTGGTGCGCCAACACCACTTCAATTTGCGCATCGGTGCAGGCAAAATATTGGGTATGTTCACTGGTGGTGCTAATTTGCGCTGTGGTGGTGATGCCATTAGAGAAAATGCCAGATAGTTTCACATCCTCGCTTTCCAACCCTTGCGCCACCTGGTTGAAATATGCCAAGCGGTCAGCATTCGTCAGGCTTGCCAGGAAGGGGTCAAATGCCTGCATATCAATCACATCCTGCTCGTAGCGTGGAAGTGTTGGGGTATAAGTAAGCGGCTGCGCATGCTTCACCATCTCAGCAGCGGTTTCAATGCCCTTCTTGATTGGTTCCAGCTTCTCTGGGTCAGCGATCATGGAATACGTGGCGCGCTTCTTTTCTTCATACACGGTTATTTCTAAGCGGATGAGATGCTCGTTGGTGTTGAGGGAGATGGCTGAATTGGCAAATCGCATCAGGTAGCTATCCTCCTCATGGTAAAAAATAGCTGCCTGCAAGCCTTTTTGCAGTGCATAAGCGCGTAATTCTTTTAGTAAGCTAATCACATTTTTTTCCATGGCTACTCTCCTACAGTCACATCATCAAAGCGGCAAACTGGCACGCCATGCCCCAATTGCATAATCTGGTTTGGCTGTCCTTTGCCACAGTTGTTTACATATTCCACTTGCCACGTGCGCTCGTCGCCCACGGCTGTGAGCGAATTATAGAACTTGAGCGTTTCACCTTTATAGGTGGTGTTTTTGAGCACGCCTTTTACCTCGCCGTCTTCCACCAGCCAGCCAATGTCGGTGGCAAAGTGAAATTGCTCACGGTTGGAGCCGATCGACCAGCTCTTATCCCCATCCAGGATAACGCCGCGCTCAGTATTTTTCACGATGTCGTCTAGGTCTCCGTCTGTACCTGGGTCTATATTGATGTTGGTCATGCGCTCGATGGGCACACGGTAGAACGAAGTTGCACGGTTAGCCCCCGAGCTTCCTTCGAAAATTCGCCGGCGTGCTCTGGCATTGGCTTCTTCGACCATTTGCCTACCGGTAATTGCACCCACAAGGATGCCCTTATCGATAAGCAGGTTGTTTTGGGCTGGCACGCCGTCGTCATCGAAGCCAAAGCTACCCGGGGAGTTTTCCAGTGTAGCATCTGCTCGCACCGTCAATTTGGGCGAGCCATAGCGCAGCTTGCCAAAATCCTCCAAACGTACAAATGACCCACCAGCAAACGCCAGCTCATACCCCAAGATGCGATCCAGCTCTAAAGCATGGCCAATGGTCTCATGTGTCTGCAAAAACATAATGCCAGGCAGTAAGATCACCGAGCGCTGATCTTTGGGGCAGTCTTCCGCCACCAGGAGCTCGTTGAGTTCGCGCGTGATGCGCTCAGCCTGAGCAGTAAAGAACTCGGTATCAAGCGTTTCCCATCCGCGCGTTTTGCCCAGCCGGCCGGCTCTGAACTTACGCCTTTGCATCCCGCCATCTTTATCCACCCCCATCACCATAAGCATGGGGAAGACATCTATAATAGTCTTTTCGATTTCGCTGCCTTCCGAATCAAGGAAAATAATTTTCTTTTTGACAAATTCCACTGCAGTGATGCGCTGCACCACACCAGGTTGGTTGAGAGCTGTATCCATCTTCTGCAGGAAGGCGACTTTATCAGCCATAGGGACAGTAAACGGGTCAATAGCGTTGGGGCTGGAAAATGAAGCTTGCAAGGCATCTTTTTCTGCCAGCCGCACGGGGAAAGTTACGCGTTCTGCCGCTACACGGGCGTTATCTAATGCTTTGTCAAAGATATCGCCAAGGTTGTCTAAGCTGGAAGAAGCCGAAAAACCCCAGGCACCATGGTAGAGCACGCGTACACCCACCCCACTCTCTGAAGATGCATTGAGGGCTTTAAGGTTTCCATTCCACATGACTAAAGAGTTGGATTCTTCAAAAGGATACCAACGTGCATCCACATAAGTGGCGCCTTTAGCCATGGTTTTATCGATATAGTGTTTAAGTTCTGGTTTCATTGTGTACTCCTTCGTATCGGGCAGTTGCTTTCCCCATTATAATAAAGAAAACAGTATAGACCACAAATTTGCTGCAAACATGCGGTTTGTGTGCCACAAAAGAAGTGGAAAGCGATTCACTTGAAAGAGAACAAGGGAAGCAGAGGTAAGAATGTTTGCTGATCCTAAAGGACCGATTACCCGCTTTGAATGGGCAACTTTTACCATCAACGGGCAAATACACAGCCCAGAAGCAGGTGTGGGCAAGGACATTTTCCTTTCGCCGCAAGGTGTGAGCGCTTGGTATGAGCGCAAAGGACATAAGCTCAAAGCCGGCATGGTAAAGCGCGCACTGTCGCTCAAGCCAGAGGTGCTGATTATTGGTAATGGCGTCGAGGGCGCGCTTGAAATCGGCAAGAAAGCTCGGCAAGAGGTTGAAGATGCAGGCGTGAAACTCGTGGTTTTGCGCACGCCGGAAGCCTGCCGAGAATATAACCGGCTATACCACCAAGGAAAGCGTGTTATCCTCCTAGCGCACGGAACCTGCTAAGCAAGCGGATGAAGAGTTGCCAGATAGATTACCTTTTTTCGTTGTTTAAGTGAAAAAGGGAGCTAAGCACCAAGTTTATTCGTTAAATAATATAAACTTGCATCACATATGGGAGGTGCCATGGCAGATACGCAGGAGGATAAAAAAGCACGCCCATTTCGATTTTTACGCTGGAACTGGTTGCTTGGAAATTTAATTCGTCCGCGTGAGACCATTTCCAAAATCTGAGGCGAAGAAAGAGCTAACTGGCAAACGCCGTTGCTGCTGATAACTCTATTGGTCATCATTGCGGTTGTGGTTGCTGCGCCTATTCAGCGCGTACTGATCCAATCTGGAGCAGAGCTGCCCGAAAACTTCCAATACTGGTCCGTTGAACAGCAAAACGCCTTCATGCAATCGCAAGCCATGCAGACCTCACCGCTCTTTCTCTATGTTTTCCCATCATTGATGCGAGTTGCAGGCTTTTGGCTGATTTGGTTCTTAATGAGCAGCCTCTTGCACCTTTCCATCACACTTTTTGGAAGCCGCAGCAGTCGCCAGCAAGTCAGCAATCTGGTAGCTTGGACAATGACTCCCCTTGCCTTACGCTTGTTGGTGGAAATCATTGTGGTGCTAACCACGCATAGTTTAATCGAAAACCGGGGATTATCTTCATTGATTGCAGCTGATGCTGAAGGCTTTAGTGTTTTCCTTCGCGGCATTCTTGCAAATATCGATTTGTATTACGTCTGGCATGTAATTTTGCTGTTGGTAGGTGCTATACCTCTCTCAGGGCTTTCGAAAGCGAAAGCTAACGAAGCCACCTTGGTCACAGCCCTAACCATGTTACTGCTTATGGGCGTGCATACACTGCTTTCTTCAGTTTTGAGCGGTCTTTCAACCTCAAGCGGCTTTTATTTCTTCTAACATGGACGTAAATATGGAAAAAGGATTTATCCGAACACAAGATTTAAAGAAGTATTACCATATGAACACCATTGGTGTGAAAGCGCTGGATGGTATCAGTATTGAAATACCTCAAGGGGCATTTGCAGTCATCATGGGCCCATCTGGGTCGGGGAAAAGCACGCTGCTCAACTTAATCGGCGGTCTGGATTGGCCTACCTCCGGTTTGATTTATGTGGACGGTGTAGAAATCGAGGCGCTAGATGAAACTGAACTCGCTGCTTATCGGCGCAACCAATAATAATATTTTGGCAATTTTCCTTGGAGAAGCTGGCGGAATTGGTTTTGTTGGAGGTGTGGGTGGCTTCATTTTAGGATGGGGGGTCAGCAAGTTGATTAATATTTTTTCCGCCTCGTATTTAGCCAACCAAGCCTCCGCTCAAGGCTATATGGGAAACACGATGCTCGCAACAGTTACACCCTTCTGGCTTCCCATTTTCGCAATTGTCTTTGCGACGATTGTTGGTTTAATATCTGGCTTGTACCCTTCGCTCAACGCTGCCACGCTTGTGCCGGTTTCGGCGCTAAAGTATGAGTAATCGCAAGCGCCTGGGTGCTTGCATCAAATCGTGATTCATGGAATTCTAAATCGAAGATTATGCCCGAAAATTCGCACTTTCGGGCATAAACTTTTCCACATCCTGGTAATGTTTGCAGGCTTTTAGTAACTCGAGCGAACAATGATCAGAGGCACGCTAATCTGGAAGTGCTGCTTAGCAACCTTTAATTGCCCTTCCAAGTTGTAACTATCCCATTGAAAATAAGCCACGGAAGCTAAGCCGCTCTGAGCAATACCTACGTCAACAAAGGCGGCTTCATGAATGACATCCATGTAGCCATCATCAAGTACGCTGCAAGTCCATACAGGACCGATGGCTCCAGCTGGAATTTCTCCACAGTTACCGACTTCTTGATCGTAAGCTAAAGCCGGCCTGGCGATTTTAAGCTTAGTAGCAACAAACTCATTAGAGGCATCCAGATAGGCAATGATCGGGTGGCGCTGTTTATCTATAGCAACCGAGAGCCCCAACTGATGGATTCCCGCTCCAATGGTATCAACATTGAGGCAGTTAAATTTACTGCTAGTGCAATTTCCACCACCGCTAACTTGCTCTGCATAGCGAAGGGTACCGTTTGTCTCATCATAATAGGCGATTCCGACCATGTCCCTGGCTGAATCAAGCACCTCAATGGAGCTAAACTTACCTACCACACTTATTCCAGAGTCATCCACCAAAGTACAAGACCAGCCGTCATTTGTGCCGCAATTGCCATGATCAATGCCAATGTACTTGGCAAAATAAAGGTTATGACCGAGCGAATCATAGTAAGCAATTCTTGGCGAGCCATCGTCTTTCAGCGCCAGAGAGGTATAGGATCCATAATTTGGATCGTTGGATCGGCCATCCACTTCCATACAATACCAATCATTACCTGGACCACAGTTGCCATCTCCCCAACCAACGTAGGCAGCATAATTTGCTGAGCCGAATTGTTCACCATCATTGATATTTTTGTGATAGGCAATGCGCGGTTCGAAAGTTGGGCTAAATCTCATGGATGTATATAGACCTGTTATGATCGAATCCTCCAACGAGTCATCAACGACCTGATAAGTCCAGCCTTTGAGATTTGTCTTCAGTTGAGCGTATTTTAAAGCGCCATTGGTCTCATCAAAGTAGGAAATGCCAATCAGCGAATAGGAAGGTAATGGCGGAACCCGTTCCACGTACGCAATGTCGATGGAACTATATTTGCCCACATCCCCAGTCTCATCCACAACGCCACAGTACCATGAATTATCAGGTCCGCAGTTTCCAGCGAATTTCTCCACTTGGTACGTCAATCTTAAGTCTTGCGCTGTCGCATCATAATAGCTGATAAAATTCGTCCCGAGACTGGATGATGGGCAATCGAGGCAT
Organism: Candidatus Mesolinea sp.; assembly: GCA_003445715.1. Taxonomy (GTDB): domain Bacteria; phylum Chloroflexota; class Anaerolineae; order Anaerolineales; family Anaerolineaceae; genus Mesolinea. The sequence continues at coordinate 64,145 of DMCS01000093.1, forward strand.
ACTCACCCACACTGCCACTGGCAACTGAATCTACAATATCTTCAGTCCAGGGTTCCTTGGCAGGGAACTCGCCGGGTAGGTATGCCTGAACCGAACTCACCCCAAAAATAAGAACAACAGTAACGACTAGGATTAATGCTTTTGGAAATTTCATATGCTCTCCAGTGCTTGTAAAGATGTGAAACCGTCAAACTTTATTATGTTAAACTTTCTGGTAAAAATGAACAAATGATTTGTCTGAATGCCCTGAATAAATGCGTCATTCAAACAATGTACGTAAAAATATATCATAATAAGAACAATGCTACAAGGGATTTTTCCCTTTTTCAATAATTCACAAAGCCACAATCTCCATTTTCCCAATTAATCGCACTCCCTACACTGTATTTCGGCGGTATGCTTATCAGGAGATACGCATGGACTGGCATCAGGTGCCCTTCGTGTATCTCTATCCCTTTGTATTGACATAGTGTCCGTAGTATCTCTCCTATGTCTGTCCTGATTTGATTGTAGATTGCTTTTCGCCTATACTTCGGGGAGAACACTATGTGATATTTGCACATCCACTTTGTGTGTGCCAGACTATCGCTTTTGTTTGCCAAACAATCCACCTTTCCTTTTTAGTCTGTGGCTTGAACAATCACATTCTATCCAGAAAGGTGAATTGGTGCGGGTATAACCCTTTGTCCCCACCCGCATAGCGGGTGGTTTTTTATCTCGAACGCTCCGGGTTCTCGATCGCCTGAAGGCGCAGTAAAAAGCGGGTTGAGGTTAAATTCAGCCCGCTTTTGGCATGTTCTATAGTTTCAGATGGATAGGAATTAGCCCTTCACCGCACCTCTGGTAAGCCCACCTACAATCTGATCCTGCAAGAGGAAGTAGAGTAACATGATCGGCAGCGCTCCAATCAGCGCACCAGCGGCAAACACACCCCACTTTTTATCAAACTGTCCAGCGGTAAAGAGCTGCAACCCAACCATCAATGTATATTTGCTGGAGTCATTGAGCAGCACTCTGGCCATTAAGAAGTCTCCATACGTGCCGATGAAGCTCAGAATTCCAATGGTTACAAGGATAGGACGCATCAATGGTAAGATCAACTTAGTAAAGACTTGCCAGTCATTAGCGCCATCCACATGTGCAGATTCGTCGATATCCCGCGGAATGGTGTCCATATAACCCTTTACCAGCCATATGTTCATCCCCATCGAACCGCCCAAGTAGACCATAATTAGACCGGTGTGGGTGTTGAGTCCCAAAGCTGGTACGATATTCCCAATACTCGAAACGAGGGTGAAAACTGCAACTAAGGCAAGCAAGTTGGGGAACACCTGAATAAGCAATAGACTCTTGAGAATTGGCACCCGACCCTTGAATCTCAGCCGCGAGAATGCATAAGCTGCTATAGTCGTGATTGACACTCCCAGGACGGTATTTATCCCAGATACTTTAATTGAATTCCATAACCAAGTCCAATAATTCAGCTCCCCAAAAGAAAAATTTGGATCCAGGTTGAAGAGGCGTTGGTAATTTTTAATACCAGCATTCGCAGGAATCAGGCTTTGGGTTGCCAACGAGTTTGCGTTATCAAAGGAGGCTGAAACGATCCACAACACTGGGAAGATCGAAAATGCAATCAGTATGACTGCGATGATTAGGCGAATAGCAACCCCAAATCGCTTTTGGAACTTCTGTGAGCTACGAAGCCTTTTGTAGGTTTGAGCAATGTTAGACATTTTCACTTACCTCCTCCCACATATTCGTGAAGCGGTACTGGAACAAGGTAATGGCTCCCACAATAATGAACAGCATCATGGACATCGCTGAAGCCAAGCCATAGCGTACGCCACGCCCGCCTGGAGCAAAAGCTAAGTTATAGATGTAGCTGATCAAAATGTCTGTGTAGCCAGCTTGCGTGGCGGCGCCTGGAATGGGCGGGCCGCCTCCAAGGAGCAGATAGATTAAGTTAAAGTTATTAAAGTTGAAGATATAAGATGCAATCAGCAATGGACCCACGCTCACTAAAAGGAGAGGGAGGGTAATTTTCCAAAAACGCTGCCACCCGCTGGCTCCATCAACTTCGGCTGCCTCATAAATTTCTGACGGGATGGACTGCAATGCACCACTCGTGATGAGCATCATATAAGGGAAACCTAACCAAAGATTGACTATGATTACAGCAGTGCGTGCCCAGAAGGGTTCTGAAGTCCACCGTGGAGCAACGCCGATTATATCTATCAGCATACGATTGATCACCCCAAATTCGGTGTTGAACATACCACGCCAGATCAAAATAGAAATTACGCTTGGGATGGTGTAAGGAATCAAAAGAAGGGTTCGAATAGGTTTCTTTAGCGGAAAGCCTTCCTCGTTATACATGATCGATATCGCCAAGCCTAATGCGAACGTGGTAAGCACGCTTAGGGTTGGAAAGATAAAGTTCCAAATCAACATGGTTATTAGCGGCCCCCTAAGGGCTGGACTGTTGAAGACTTCCTGGAAATTCTTCCAACCGACCATAGCACGAAAACCTGGACTGATCGTCTTCCCGTCTTTGGTAGTAAACGTGCCTTCCTTATTGAAATATATATCTCCATTAGATTGATCGATGACAGTATCGGTCGCCTCATCGTAAACAAATCTAAGCTTAAGCTCGGCGGCTTCGTTCGACGTACGAACCTGAACCGTCTTTTCCCCTTCTATACCAAACATGATATTCGAGAGTTCTTTATTAGCGACAGCTTGCAAAGTTGTTAAGCGGGTGTAACCTTCCAATGAAACTGGAATTCCCTTAGTATCTGCCTCTCCAATCCCGGGATCTCCAGGTTGGGCAGGGACGATTTCCTCTCCGGGTTTTGCTAAATAAGTCTGACCATCTGCATTATCTACGAGCCAAAGAGCATAATTCCCTTCTGGAGATCTATAAGCAGTCCAAGAGTATGTCTTGGCATCTTCCGGTAAATATGTCACTTTCTGAATCTGAGCTAAAGCTTGTTTTTTGGTCAGTAAATGCCCATCCCCATAATTGGTAAAGCTGATATACATGGTGAAAAATATGGGGTAAATATTAAACATAACCAAAAAAGCCAAACCCAGTGCCATCCACCTAAAAGGATAACCCTTGTCGAGGGTAAAGATGATATTAAATCCAACAACAATGATGCCCACGATTATCGCGAGCTCAACATAACCTAAAGAAATAGCTTGAACAATGAACCAGATGCCTAAGGCATCGAATGCCAGGATTAATATTTTCCACAGAACAGTGGTTAAAGAAAATTTCTTAGGGACAGGCTTTCCTTCTGAGGAATCCGCAATTGCCATTTAAGCCTCCTCATTAGCACTGGGATGTGCCAAAATTTAAACAGTAAACAGAAGGTTGAGGAATTTCTTCCCCAACCTTCTTTTCAAACGCATTTTTACTCGATGACGATCTCCAACATATGCGTGTCTTCATCATAGATGAATTCCACAGTACCGTCAGATTCTAAAGTGAAGGTATAGTTGGGGCCATCCTGTTTGCCGTCCGAACCATAGTTAACCGTCCAGCTGCCGTCTAAAGCGACTTTGACTTCGTAGTCGCCAGCTTTCAGTTCAAACGGACCACTGTGCCATTTGCCATCCTCGCCCTTAGCCATCGCTGTGGCAGCGCATTCAGGCAGCCAATCGCCATCGCAACCCACCTGTGACTGGTAAGAGCCTGGCACATTGACCATTCCATACAACGGGTTCGCAATCAGGTTACGAATCTTCTCACCCGCGTCCTTGAGAGCCTCTTCTGGGGTCATCTTGCCATCACGTGCTAAAACAACCGCAGAATCCCAGCTAGTCCAAACCGAACCCATCGCAGGAATAGCAGGCATAGGTGTAGCATTTCTTCCTGCTTCACCAAAAGCAAGGAGGTCAGGATCATCCAATTTTTCGAGAACAGGGAGATAAGCAGATGGTCGCTGACCTTTCTCATAGAGAGCGGTCATGATCTCTTCTGTCGCCACGTAGTCGATAAGGAAGGTTTCTGCCAAAAGTTTATTTTCACTCTGGGCATTGATTAAGATGGTTTGCACGCCTGAGAAGGGATAGCCTTCACCTGCTGGACCAGCCGGGAAGTTAGTAATGGCGTAGGGGATTCCAGATTCGCGAATGCGATCCAATGCCCAAGGACCAGCCATAATGAATGGGGTTTTGCCAGTTTCAAACAGAGCATGGTTATTTGCCCAATCCCAGTCGGTTGGCAAGTTGCCCTTTTCCACATTCCCGACTAACCATTCGACCGCAGCAATCATGCCGGGGCTGTCCACACCTAAGTCCTGGTCATTCCAGTTACCATTGGCGTCTTTGCCAAAGATGTAGCCACCGAAGGCGGTAAACAAAGGATAGAGGTCATAAGTGGTACCGGTTACAGACATGATGTAATCGACTTTTTCTTCTTCCTTCAATGCTTCACCAATGGTAACAACATCATCCCAGGTCGCTGGCGGTTCTTCTACAAGCTCGGTATTGTAAAAGAAAGCCAAGTTCTCTGTAGCATAGGGCATGCAGTAGAGCACGCCGTCATAAATGCAGGCGTCGAGGGCAGATTGGACAAAATCTTGCGCCTTGTTGCCCAGGTCAACCGATGCAATCAAACCATTTGCCACCATGGTAGCAACTTGGTCATGCGGGATGCCGAAAAGGATATCGGGACCTTCACCGACAGGGGCATATAGCTGGAAGTCATCGCGCAAAGCAGACTTCAGCACAACTTCCAGTTCAACGCCGGTTTGTGCCAAAAAGTCTTCTTTCAATGTATCCAAAATAGGCGCCCGCGTATCATCTGCCCATACCACCAGTTTTCCAGCTGGCTCAACCACTTCTTCTGTGGGAGCTTCGGTAGGCTCTTCAGTTGGAGCTTCGGTTGGAGCTTCAGTAGGTACTTCGGTAGGGGCCTCAGTTGCTTGTGCACAAGCACCAAGCAAAAGAGATGCAATCAAAAAGACTGCGAGTAGAGTAAAACTTTTCTTCATATCTTTTCTCCTTTGATTAGATTTGAATAGTTTGGCTTTTCGCCTTGGTAAATAGACATCTCAGCCTCGCAATGCGGAGGGGAATTTTGCTCTTGCAGATTCTGCGGTGAATATCTAGAGGATGGTTCTGCTTGGGCGGAATACCCTCCAAGGATTGCTTCGGCTAAGGTGTTTTCAATGTGAAAGCTCACCAAAGAATAACGGTTCAGTTCAGCATCGCTAAAATGGGACATTAGCTTATTGACATGAGCTACATATTGTGGATAGATGCGTTCATAAAGATCCTTCCCAGCGTCGGTCAAAAACAACTGGAAACTACGGCCGTCATCCGGGTGATTTTTGCGATCGATTAAGCCTTCCTTTTGTAGACTTCTCACGATGCGCGTTGTGTTGCTCTTGGTGCAAAGCAATAGGTCAGTGAGATCCATATAATTGATCCCGGGATGGTTGTAAATATGAAAAAGCGTATAAAAACGGGGGACGGAAAGGTTAAATTGGCTCAAAAACGCTTTCTCTGCGTTATCAAGATGCAGGAATATTGCTTTGAGTGAATTGTAGAATTCCATTTTCCCTGCGACCATATTCCATCACTTATTTGTGGAGCTGAACAATTAGTATATATATCAATTATTTTAATCGACTTAGACGGTTTGTCAAGATGATATTTTCGGATTGTAAACAATATATTAAATTCTCGATCAGGATAGAAAATAATGCTCTATCAACCCCACTGATACTCGAATATAGAACTTATTGGCCTTTAGTTGGATTGGATATTATTGTAAGCCAGGGATTGTTACAGGCAACCTCCCCCTAAGTAGGGGTCCATATCGGCTAAGCTCTCCCCATAGAGTGTATTCATTTCCGACCCAAGGTTGATGATGTCTGGACCTTCGCCTGCCGCAAAGAATCCACTGAAGGTTGTTTCCCAGCCAGACCAGGTGCCTTCGGTGATCTCAACGGTTTCGCCAGGATGTGCGGCTTCAAATGCGGGGTTGATTTCGCTCTTCAGCCATTCAATCGTATCCGGCGTATAGTCTAATAGATAAATTTTCAGTGTAACTTTTTCGGCAACGGGCTCTGTAGGCGCCGTTGTCTCTGTCGGTGTGGCAGTGGTTCCGCCACAAGCTGTCAGGATCAAGCCAAAAACCATGAACACTGACAATACAAGGTAAATATTCTTTCGCATCTTAGTTCTCCTTTTTAAATTTTTGATCAAAAGTTGTAATGTTTGTTTTGGGCATGACGATTTAAAAACCTTCCTTCCTCCTCCTTTCATGTTTCTGCCGAGGAATCCGCGGATTGGCTGAGTCGCTCTAACCGTAAGGCTACATCCTGGCTGAAACGATCAATGTATCCCAAATTGTATTGGGATATATCTAAACTTGAATCTTGAAAAAGCGGGGTTAAATCCATCCCAAAAATTAATCCGTTGGACTTATCCACCGCGTGGGATTCGAAAAAGGTTGCATTTGCCAGTCGCCGGCCCATTGCAGCAGTATCGTAGCGCTTTCCGCCGGCGATTTGCGAATCAAAAACACCGAGCAAAGCTGCTTGCAAATTTTGATGTTCGGAAACATCCATGACGATTTTTTCCGTATCGACTATCCAATCCAATGAGCGCCAGATTTCGCATCCAATGACCTTTTCAGGACGCTCGGCAGGCTCCAAGCATCGTAAGGCTTGGATCAGCCTAAGGGAGACTGCCACATGGGTATCGTGTTTATCGGCTAAATTGTGCGTGTAAATTACTTGAGGTTTGGTTGCCCGCAAGAGCGTAATCAAATCTTCGACGAGATCCTTACGCGCTGAATCTTTCACCACCTTACTTGAGTAATCGAGCAGCACCATAGCAGCATATTCACCCACATCAGCTGCTTTTCGCTGCTCACTAAAGCGGACGAGACGCATCGCATCGTCGGTAAAATCCTTATAGAATCCACCGCGAGGCGAACTGCGTCCATCGGTAACGACTACGCCAGTGAAGGCTCTTTCTGGTTGATGGAAGCATTCGAGGATCGGCTGCGCTGCCATGATTTCGATATCATCAGGGTGCGCTGCGACACAAAAGTGCGTAGTCCTACCCAAAGCTTGTTCGGGTGATAAGCGATTAGGAACATAAATCTCAGCTGAGCTCGAATGTAACTTCATAGCGACCTTTCTTACTAAGAGTAAATCTAATAGCAAATTCTGCCTAAGTTAAGGGGTCTATATAGTTTTGGTAAACAAGCCCAAGCCCACCCAAAAGGTAGAATTTCCAATCTAAAATAAGCGGTAACCGCTTATCCATTTTATCATTATGGCTAGAAGCCAAGGCTTTTGGATTATTGCGCCTTCAGCTCAGTTTCAATGCAATCTGGCGGGCGTAAAACCTAAAGAGCGACGACCTTCCTTTCCCGAATGCCGAGAGCAAGCCCTTACTCTCCTCGATCTATGGGCAATTCCCTTGACGGATTTTTAACTGAAGGTTAATCTTAAGTGGTGAAAGTCATTTCTCTCACCACAGATTTCGGAAATTTAAATGGTTTCGTTGGCACAATGAAAGGCGTCATCTGGGGCATCGCGCCAGATGTTCAGATTGCTGATATTACGCACGAAATTCCCCCGCAGGATGTCCGTCAGGGTGCCATTGCATTGTGGCGTGCGGTACCCTTCTTCCCCTCGGGTTCTGTGCACATTGCGGTTATCGACCCAGGCGTCGGCACAGAACGACGAGCTATTGGCGCACGTTTTGGCAGTCAGTTCTTTATTGCGCCAGATAACGGATTGCTCACTCCCCTGCTGGAGGCTGCAGAGGCTGCGGATGAATCTATCCAGATGGTCTGTCTTGATCAGCCTCAATTTTGGCTGAAAAACGTGAGCCATACCTTCCATGGACGCGACATTTTTGCTCCTTGCGGCGCACATCTCGCGACTGGCGTTCCCCTCAGTGAACTCGGCACGCCTATCACCGATATTATGCGCACACCCTTACCTAAACCTATACGCACTCCACAAGGCTATCAGGCTCATATTCTTTTAGCTGATGTATTTGGGAACCTAACCACAGATTTGCCCGCTGCATGGGTCAAGAATGCTCCCAATGTTACTTTTACATTACGGGGCCACACCCTCCATGGTCTTGTACCCTCTTATGGGCATGCCAAGCCCGGTGACCTCGTGGCGCTGGAAGATAGCGAGGGCTACGTCGAAATCGCACAGGTGAATGGCAGTGCCCAAAAGGCTCTTTCTGCGCAGATTGATGATATCGTCGAGGTCCGCCTTAATGGTTGAAGCTGATCCTTTGCCGCTGGTCGTTCGCGATTTATCGTTTCAGTATCGGTCTCGCACCGAGCCAGCCATTGTAGAAATATCTTTAGAATTGCATCCAGGCGAAATCATGTTGCTGGCTGGCTCCAGCGGGTGTGGCAAAACTACGCTGCTGCGTTGCATAAACGGCCTTATCCCCCATTCTTATCGTGGCAAGCTTTCGGGAGAAATTTTACTTTATGGGCAAAGTAATGCGGGGATGAAGTTGGCTGAAATATCTCAAAAAGTGGGCACGCTATTGCAAGATCCCGAAAGGCAGATTTTGGGCAGCTATGTGCTCAACGAGGTGTGCTTCGGGTTGGAAAATTTAGGTTTACCACGCGAGGAAATGATCCGCCGAGGTGAAGCTGCCTTAGAGCGTTTGCACATTTTACACTTACGCGACAAAGAAACATTCGGTATCTCTGGCGGTGAAAAACAAAAGGTGGCACTGGCGGGTGTGTTAGCCATGCAGCCCAAAATTTTGCTATTAGACGAACCCTTGGCAAGCCTTGACCCTGCCTCTGCACACGAAGCCTTGCATCTCTTCCGGGAGCTTGCCGATCAAGGCATGGCAATTATGCTCGTCGAACATCGGGTTGAGGACGTCTTAACTATCGAACCAGAGCGGATCGTCTATATGGAAGACGGTCGAATTTGCTTTCATGGCGATATTCAAGGCCTTGTTCAAGTGGTAGATTATCACAGGATAAAATTGCCCGCTCAAGTCGTTGTTGAACGCGCAAAAGCTGAGCCTCAGCCCAATTTCGAACCAGCAGTTCCACCGCTAGATACCAATAATCCGTTGATTGAATTTCAGCAGGTTCATTTTCGCTATAATGACGATGCGCCAGAAGTGTTGCACAATATTAATCTCAAGATCCATGCTGGCGAGGTTATTGCCATCTTGGGGCACAACGGCTCAGGGAAAACCACTCTGGTAAAACAAGCCTTGGGGCTGCTCAAACCGACAAAGGGCAAAGTATTTCTGGAAGGTGTGGAAACGCACACTTTAACTGTAGCCAAAGCTGCCCGAACGATCGGCTATGTTTTCCAAAGCCCTTCTCAGATGCTTTTTGCACCTACGGTAAAAGAAGAGCTTTCTTTTGGTCCTAAAAACTTAGGCTTTGATCAGGAGACCATTGCCCGAAATGTACAATGGGCAATTGAAACGGTGCATTTGGAAGATGAATTACTAACACCTCCACTCGCACTCTCATTTGGGCAGCAAAAACGCGTGAGCATTGCTGCGGTTTTATCGATGCGCTCCCGTATTTTGATGATGGATGAACCCACCGCTGGCCAAGATTATTGGAATTACCAGGCATTTATGGATTCGATTCTGCAAATGCCTGGTTTTGATTCCATCATTTTTATCACGCACGATCTTGACTTGGCTTTGATTTATGCGAACCGCATTATTGTGCTTAATGATGGAGTAATTGTAGCAGATGGTAAACCTGTCGATGTTCTCCAAGATAGGCAAAAAATTAAACAGTGGCGGCTGGTTGCCACCAGTTTGCTCGAGCTTAACTTCCAAATGTACCCAAAAACAGGCAAATTCTTACGAGCTGAAGCATTAGCGCAATTTATGGATTAAAATAAAGTTATCTCATTCACCAATCTAATTTCAAAAGGAGGTTCTCATGGAAGAAAAAAAGAAATTATGGGGTTTTGAAACCAAGCAAGTTGTGTATGCCGCCATTGGTGCGGCGCTATATGCCGTATTGGCTATCGCAACCAATATGCTGCAATTACCCGGGGCTGGGAATGTTTCCTTCCGTCCTGCTGTGGCTATACCCATGTTCTTTGGTGTGGCTTTCGGTCCGATCGTTGGGTTTATCACTGGCTTTGTAGGCAATATCTTGGCTGATTTGCTTTCTGGTTATGGCTTTTGGCTTTGGTGGGATCTAGGTAATGGCTTATTAGGTCTTATCCCTGGCTTGATTTATCCGACAATTGAAAGCTACCGAGCGAGCAAATCTATCTGGAGGGCAGAAATATTTGTCGTATTGGGTTCGCTCATCGGCATGGGTTTGGCTTCTATTTCTGAAATGTGGGTATCTGGAGCTGACATGAACACGGTAATTTTTGCCAATTTCCTGCCAGCCTTCATATCAGATGTCATCAATGGCTTAATCCTCGTCCCTCTCTTAATGATTGCTTACGCTGCTATTGTGGAGCGCAGCGGCCGAGACTAATGAATTGGGCAGGCTAGCTTTCGAGCCTGCCCATATTTTAGATAATATATGTTAGTGAGTTGGCGCTATAAATATCGCAATAGCCCGATGGATCACATTGACCCGCGGGCACGTTGGATATTTTCTTTTGCCTTTCTTATCGCAGCCACTTCCACCTGGAATTGGATCTTCCTACTTACCTACTTTATTATTGCACTCATCTGGTACCGATTAGGAAACACTACCTGGAAAGAGACCCGCAGCGGCTGGAGGCTGGTCTTATTTATGCTCTTCATGATGATTGTGATTAATACAATCATTACTGGAGGAGGTGCTGGCGGCGTAGTTCCTCCAGGCGGTCAACTGGTTTGGCCAAATGGCTTTAAACTTTTTGGGGAAACCGTCCATTTTGGGCTAACGATTGAACGTATTTGGTTTGCCTTCTGTCAGGTTTTACGCATCTTGGGAATCTCGATGAACTTTATCCTTATCCCTTACACAATGGATGCACGCTCGTATGGTGCCACGTTTAGCAGCTTAGGGATGCCGGACAAATTGGCTTACACCACAGAGTTAGCAATCCGCTTTATTCCCAGCTTAGCACGTAACTTCTCGGTCACCATGGACGCTCAACGGGCGAGAGGTTTTGAGCTGGATGATATCAAGGGCGGGATTTTTAACAAAATAGCCAGGATGGCTCCATTAATCATACCTGTCACCATGAACGCTATACTCTCAAGTGAAGATATCGCTGATGCCATGGATTTGCGGGGGTTTGGCCAGGGCAAACGCACCTGGCTTTATGAACTCCGGTATCACCGCTGGGATTATATTGTTCTAGGTTTTAGTGCTCTCCTAGCAATTGGAGGTTTGGTTGCCAGCTATGTCTTTCACATGGGCGACTTTATAGTCCCACAGTTTTTCTACAATCTGTTTGCCTAAGTAAACTTTTTAGCCTTTCGCTCGGGGGACTAATCTCGAATTGAAAATGGCTTTTTCCAATAACCATAGTCGGTCGCCCTGGTAAATAAAACAATACTCCACCCAACCACGGCGGAGTATTGTTGAAATGTTTGCTTTATTACTTGGTCAGGGTTGTGAGATAAATTGCTAACCCCATCTGAGTGATTTTTTCTAGTTCGCCTTCAATGTAATCGATATGATCTTCTTCATCTTGTAAGATTGCATCGAGCATCTCCTTGGTGCCATTATCACCAACTTCAACACACAGCTTGATGGCAGCATTATACTTCTCGATAGCTTCTTGCTCTAACATACGATCATTTTCGTACATCTTGGGCACATCCTCGCCAATATGAATGCTCTTTAATTTGCTCACGATCGGCCGACCTTCTAAAAAGAGGATCCGCGCAATGTGTTTTTCGGCATGCTTCATCTCGGTGATAGCGCGATTTTCAGCGGATTCATGCAGCACAGGGTATCCCCAATCTTCTGCCATTTCTGCATGCACAATGTATTGATTGATCGCTGTCAGCTCATCGGAGAGCAAATCGTTTAATGTTTCGATTACTTTTTCATTCCCTTTCATATCTAACTCCTTTTCTAAATGTTTTTCTAGATTGTATTATAGCCTAATCTTTGATTATATAAGACACTTTCCTTAAATATTAATAAAACTTTTAGTTTAAGGTTGCTTCTTGCTTTTTCTTCTTTTTTTGGTAATTCCAAAAGCCAATAGAATATAATATCGCTATGGCGGATGTTTCCTTGATGGTTAATGGCCGTTCATATTCCTTCCCCGAGATCCCAAACGAAAGTTTAGCAGATTTATTGCGCCAACGCCTGCACTTAACGGGCACAAAAATTGGCTGTGGGGAGGGTCATTGCGGTGTTTGTACCATGCTTCTCGATGGGAAACCCGTAAAATCCTGCCGAATAGCTGTAAGCAAGGCTATTGGGAAAAATATTCTGACGATAGAAGGCTTGCAAGCCCTCTCCCCCACCCCCGGGAGCTTGCACCCTCTCCAGGATGCTTTCATCCAGTATGGGAGCATACAATGCGGATTCTGCACACCAGCTCAGATTATGCAAGCTTATGCTTACCTGCAATCTCATCCCGATCCTTCTTATGAAGAGCTAAAAGGAGCACTTAAGAACGTCCTGTGTCGCTGTGGAGCCTACGAGGCTATCTTGCAAGCAGTATTGGCAGCAGCTTACACAATGCGCACGGGTCAGCCGTTACCCACCCCTAAGCCTCAGTCTGTTTCCGCGCACACACATGTTATTGGAACACCCCAACCTCGGCCAGATGCCCTGGCTAAAGCGACGGGTTCTGCTATTTATACCGATGACCTTAGCTTTCCGGGTATGCTCTATGCGCGTGTTCTACGCGCCGGTGTTCCGCATGCGATTCTCACTAAGATTGACACATCGGCGGCCAAAGCGCTCCAAGGGGTTCATGCCGTACTAACTGCCTCAGACTTGCCAGCAGCACATGTACATGGCCTTTTCACAAAGGATTGGCCCATCTTGGTTGGCGTTGGTGAGCGCATTCGCTATATGGGTGATGCATTGGCACTGATAGCGGCAGAAACGCAAGCTATCGCTGACCAAGCCGTCAAGTTAATCACCTTTGAGGTTGATCCCCAGCCGGTGCTATCCAATCCGCAAGCTGCTCTGCAACCTGACGCGCCACAACTACACCCCAATGGCAACTTGCTCAAGCACATCAAAGTGCGCAAAGGGGATGTTGATCAGGGATTCGCCCAAGCTGATGTAATCTTAGAGCACACCTTTCATACGCCTTTCACCGATCACCTCTTTATGGAGCCGGAGTGCAGCATTGCGGTGCCCTTGCCAGATGGACGTATGGAGGTCTATGTTGGCTCCCAGATCCCTTATGCAGACCGCGAACAAGTTGCCGCTGCTTTGGGTGTGGCCGAAGAGCACGTACGCATCCGCGGCCAGTTAACGGGCGGAGGTTTTGGCGGCAAGGAAGATATTGCCGGCCAAATTCATGCCGCACTCTTGGCGCAAGCCACGGGTAAACCTGTCAAGCTACTGTTTACACGTCGGGAAAGCTTGCTTGTGCACCCGAAGCGGCACGCGACACAAATTCGTGTCAAGCTGGGGGCAAAGCGCAATGGAATGCTCGTGGCAGCTGAAACGGAGCTATTTGGGGATACAGGAGCTTACGCCTCGCTTGGCGAGAAAGTCATGACCCGTGCCACGACTCATTCCGTAGGTCCCTACATAATCCCTTCTGTGAAATCGGATTGTTATGCAGTTTATACCAACAACCCGCCGGCAGGAGCATTTCGCGGCTTTGGTGTGTTGCAATCAGCATTTGCAATCGAAAGCATGATGGATATACTCGCGCACGAACTAGGCATGGATCCCCTTGCTTTGCGCAAACTCAACGCATTACGGGTAGGCAGCCAAACCAATACTGGCCAACTATTAGAAGAAAGCGTCGGCTTGCTGGATTGCCTTAGTGAGGTTAAAACACATCTGCATCGTATCGCTGGACCGCAGCCATTCAAGCCTCAGCAGATAAGACGCAATGGTAAGGATTACATCACTTGCTGGGGCGTAGCTGCAGCTTATAAAAATACGGGCTTAGGAGGCAACGACTCAGATAAGGGCGCTGCAGATGTGGAGTTACGTTTAGACGGCAGCCTACAAGTGCGCAGTGCAGCTGCCGAGATTGGCCAGGGCTTAGTAACGGTATTGCGCCTCTTGGTAGCAGAGACAATGAACCGCGACCCTGAGGATGTGGACGTTCTGGTCATGGATACAGGCCTCACCCCTGAAAGTGGACCAACGACGGCTTCACGTCAGACCTTTGTGACTGGAAATGCTGCGCTATTGGCAGCGCGTGATCTCCGCCAACATTTGCTCAGCACAGTGGCTGCATATTGGAATATCCCAACAAACCGGATTGAGTTGACTCCTCAAGGCGCAGTCTGCACGCCTGACCCACAAGAGCAATTTGATAATATGGCTATGCGCAATCTGAACTGGCAGCAACTTGCTACGTTGCTTGACCGTACCAGCACCGGTCGTTCCATTAGACGCAATTACATTGCCCCACGAACTTTCGAGCTTGGAGAAGGCAACCCGATTCACTTTGCCTTTTCTTTCAGCGCTCAAGCCGTTCAAATTGAAGTTTGCTTAGAGAGCGGAGAAATTAAGGTCTTGCAAGTAATTTCCGCGCATGATGCTGGCCGTGTGCTCAATCCCTTAGGGTTCCAAGGGCAAGTCGAAGGCGGCGTGGTGATGGGTTTAGGGCATGCCTTGATGGAAGAATTTAAAGTTGAAGATGGCATTATTCAGACAGATCGCATCGCACGATACCGCATCCCCACTATGCAGGATAGCCCGAAAGTCATCTCCAACATAGAGGAGCATCCTATCTCCAGTGGACCGTTCGGAGCTAAAGGCGTTGGCGAAATCGTGAGCATCCCCACCCCACCAGCAATTACCAATGCACTTTATCACGCCATTGGTTTGCGAGTAGATAGTCTTCCTGTCCACGCTGCGGAGGTCTTAGCATATCTTCGAACTATAAAGCAAAGCAAGGCGGCTGACTAGCTAATGTGACTAAACGGTCACTTAGTCTAATTCGTTCTATTTAGCCAAATTTATTTTCCAGCTATTCTTTCCAGATAGATTCCCATTCAGCATTGTGACGATGCGTGCCATCGCACAGCGGTTTGTTGCGCAATTGTCCACAGCGGCAGAGCGTTACGCGATTCCGCGCCACAAAAGGCATCCCGTCGGAACGTACTATCGGAATATAACCCGTAACCCATAGCGGGCCTTCGATTGGCCCATCGGAGGTAATCTCGATTGAATCGGCAATCTCTTTAGGCAAGTCCGGCTCAATTTCAGGTTCTTCTGCGTCCACCTGATATGTGAGTGCACCAGAAGGACAGCGCTCGATCATTGCCATAGCTAACGAACGCTTCATAGTATCTTCCGAATCGATGACAAGGTTGATCAAACCGATGTTGCGTAAATTGCAAAAACCAGAACTCATGCACAGATCACTTTGCACATAAACGATGAGGTGTTTTCCTCCAGGCAGCTTACGCTTATTTTCTTCTGAGCCATCGGTGATCGCGGTTTCTTTCCCATCAAATGGGATACGGGTGTGAGTGTCATCACAGAATGGCTTTTGCTCAGAATTGCCGCAGCGGCATAAGGCATAACTTTCTTGTTCTGTTTCAATCTTTTCAAGTGTCTGCCAGGTGAGCGGCTCCCCATATTCAGAAACAATTTGCGTTTTTCTCACCAGGGGAACATCGCCTTCAACAAGGTAAGGTCCATTATTGATGATTGTAATTTTCAATTTCTTTTCTTTGCTCATAAAGCAGCAATCCCTTCAAACTATTCTTTACTGGTCATTTTTGACAAGAATTGTCCAATATATATTGGCAATTTTACTGTAAAATAGGCTTCTCTGTTAAGGTAATTTGGAAATTTTGAATGTGATCGATTACGCAACCTTTTTTCTGTAAATTCGGGTCAGAAATACCCATCGTTCTTTTAACAATTCAATGATTTGCTAGTACAAAA
>DMCS01000037.1 GCA_003445715.1 Candidatus Mesolinea sp.
CGCTGGGGAGGGGAATCAAAGGGGTGGGGTCTGCAGTTTATTAACATATTTTAATCTTCTTGAATATAAAGTTATTCATTTTTCAATGTTCTGGACATTTTCAACACACTCATCAAAGGATTTAAATTTATGGGCGGCAACGTGCCGCCCATAAATTGTCATTCTTTGTTTACGGGTTATTTTAGTAGTCCATGCCACCCGGAGGCATCGGGGTAGGATGTTCTTCTGGAATGTCGGTAATTAATGCTTCGGTTGTCAGGATCATCGCTGCAATTGAAGCTGCATTCTCAAGGGCGCCGCGGGTTACCTTAGCAGGATCAATCACGCCACCAGTAACCATGTCGCCGTACTCTTCCGTTAGCACGTTGTAACCAATGTGCTTGTTGCCTTCTGCTTGCTGCTTCTGGCGCACCGTCTCGACCACAACGGAACCATCCATGCCAGCATTCTCAGCAATATGGCGCATCGGTGTTGCCAAAGCGTGACGCACAATGTTGACGCCAATTTGTGCATCTGGGTTGTCCATTTGGAGGTCTTTCAATGCCTCCACAGCGTTGAGCAGCGCAACACCGCCACCAGCCACAATACCTTCTTCCACCGCAGCACGGGTAGCAGAAAGTGCGTCTTCCACACGATGCTTCTTTTCCTTCAGCTCAGTTTCGGTTGCAGCGCCCACACGAATGATCGCTACGCCGCCCGAGAGCTTAGCCAAGCGTTCTTGCAGTTTTTCACGGTCATAATCGCTGGTGGTGTTTTCAATTTCCACACGAATTTGCTCAATGCGCGCCTTGATTGCCGCAGGATCGCCTTTACCACCAACAATCGTGGTGTTTTCTTTGTCACTAGTAACTTTTTCTGCACGTCCAAGGTCTTCAATGGTAGCGGTTTCCAGCTTGCGGCCAGTCTCTTCTGAGATGACGTTGGCACCGGTCAGAACTGCAATATCTTGCAGCATTGCCTTGCGGCGGTCTCCAAAGCCAGGTGCCTTTACGGCGATGACGTTGAGCATACCGCGAATTTTGTTGAGCACTAATGTAGCCAGCGCTTCGCCATCCACATCCTCAGCAATAATTAAGATTTCGCGCTTGCCGACCTGGACAAGCTTCTCCAGCAGCGGAACGATGTCTGCCGCGGCGCTAATCTTCTTGTCGTAGACAAGGATATAGGGATCCTCGATGCTCGCTTCCATGTGTTCGTTATCAGTAATGAAATAGGGCGAGATGTATCCGCGGTCAAATTGCATACCTTCAACATACTCCGTTTCGAATTCCAAACCCTTGGATTCCTCAACGGTAATCACGCCGTCCTTACCTACTTTATCCATTACATCCGCAATCAAGTCACCGATTTCTGAATCCTGAGCAGAAATGGTCGCTACAGAAGCGATTTCTTCTTTAGTGGTGATCATGATCGCTTGATCATGGATGGACTCAGCCACAGCCTTGGAAGCTGCTTCAATGCCGCGTTTGAGCAGCATCGGGTTCGCTCCAGCAGCTAAGTTTTTCAAGCCTTCTGTTACCATAGCGTGCGCCAGCACGGTAGAGGTAGTGGTACCATCGCCAGCGATGTCGTTGGTTTTGGTAGCAGCTTCTTTCAGCAATTGGGCACCCATATTTTCAAAGGGGTCTTCCAGTTCAATTTCTTTTGCTACGGTCACACCGTCATGGGTAATCGTCGGGGAACCATATTTGCGGTCCAAAGCCACATTGCGGCCTTTGGGTCCCAGTGTTGTTACTACGGCGTTAGCAACGATATCAATACCGTTTTTTAACGAGCGCCGTGCTTCTTCCGAGAATACTAATTGTTTAGCCATAAATTCACTCCTTTATTTTCAATAATTTTTTATTCAAAAATTGCTAGAATATCACTTTCGCGTAAGATTAAGAGCTTCTTGCCCTCATATTTAATCTCTGTGCCAGCATATTTGGCATAGAGCACCTTATCACCAACTTTTACGTCCATTGGGATCCGCTCGCCTTTTTCATTGCGATCACCAGGACCAATCGCGAGTACAGTACCTTTTTGCGGTTTTTCTTTGGCTGTTTCTGGTAAGACAATGCCTCCGGAAGTTACTTCTTCCTCTTCAATCGGCTCAACAACCAACCGGCTTCCTAAGGGTTTAATTGAAATTGACATATATTCCTCCGTAAATTGGTTTTTTGAATTCTTCACATTAATTTAGCACTCTAATTATGAGAGTGCTAACACATGTAATCATACAACCCAAAAATTGAGAAGTCAAGAGTCGAGAACATTTCT
The DNA here is from genome assembly GCA_003445715.1 of Candidatus Mesolinea sp. Taxonomy (GTDB): domain Bacteria; phylum Chloroflexota; class Anaerolineae; order Anaerolineales; family Anaerolineaceae; genus Mesolinea. Next base: position 2,260 of record DMCS01000037.1, read on the forward strand.
TACAAAATATTTATACTTGTGGGCTCAATCACCGCTGCAAATCGCTTCACTTGTTTCGACAATGCCCATGACAGTAGGGTTATCCGCATACTCAGCACGCACCTGCGCTAAAATCTCTAAAGCTTTATCGCATTTATCGTCCCCCTGTCGGTGCAGACCAGCCAGCACAGAGCCATAGATATAATAGTACGTCACAGTCGTATCCGAAAGCGGTAAACCCTGGATCACAATTTGTTCGTCGGTCTCTGGGTCACACTCACGTGCTTCGCAGCTTTCCGCCGCATCACAGCCTTCAACAGCACACTTCAAAAGGGGGATCGAGCCTTCATAGTTACGTGCCATGTAATAAATCACCCCCACTTGACCGTAAGTGTCTGCGTTATACGGGCTAAGGGTAAGAGCTTTGTAGGCATTGCGCGAGGCTACCATGGCTTCCCCCATGCGCACGTAGGTATTCGCAATGAGCATATACGGGATCGGGTCTTTAATCCCTAACTGTTCATTGAGGTTAGCGGCTTTATCAAAATATTCCAAAGCCACCTCATATTGCTGCAAGTGGCGGTAAAGCCTGCCCACGGAGTTATACAAAAAGGTCAACTTGGGGCTGATTTCGATGGCTTTTTGGTATTCCTGAATAGCTAAGTTATATTCCCCGAGGACTTCATAGAGATACGCCTGTACGCGGTGCACATCCGTATATTCGGGTCCATATTCCATCGCCTGCGCCATGTACTGCTGCGCTTGCACCCATTTATATTGATCAGTGAGGATTTCAGTGTAATATGCCAAAGCTAAGGGATTCCTACCATCCAATTGCAAAGCCATCAGCGCTTCCGCCTCAGCTTCATTTTGAAGATCGACCGCACGGTCGCCCGCCAAAATTGGGTTAGCATTCCAATTGAGCACAAATGCGCGCGTGGCGAGCACATCGGCATCATTCGGCGCAATCGCTTTTGCCTGATCGATCACCTCTAAGGCTTCTGCTAAGCGCTGCCTCCTCTCGGCATCGGTGGTTAGCGTATTGGAGGAATACACCTGAATCTTGGCAAGCTCGACCATAATATCTGGGTTGTTTGGCTCCAAAGCCATCGCTTTTTGGTAGATTTCAATCGCTTTTTCCAAGTTGCCAGCCTGAAAATGCGTGTTGCCCTCCACTACATAAGAATTCACCGTGCGGGTAGGTGTGGGGGTAGGCACAAAAGGTGGCCAAATTTCGCCTTGGGCATAGCTGCGCAGTACTGCGATTAATACCACAATGACGAGCAATAGCAGCATCACGCGATAGGGGTTAGATTGCCCCCCTGGTCGATGAAATAGGTTCTTCCTTTCGTTGATGTACATACTCAGGGTGTATGTGTTTGGGTTGGCAATGGTGTTCCCTGCGGGGTTGGCGAGGGACCCGAGATAGGCGTCTCCGTTGGGGCTGGTGTTGCTGTGGGTGGATTCGTCAGGTTCTCCTGGCAGATGCGAATCATTTCATTGGCGTTGTAGACACCATCGGCATTATCAGGCACCGTTTGCAAGATGGCATTCGCAACAGCGACAGCCTCTGTGCAGCGGTTGACACGCGCCAGAGACAGCCCGTAACGGCTGTAAGTTTCAATCACAGAGGTCGTATAATCCAGCGGCATACCTTCAATCACCTCGCCGTTGTCTGCCACACCCCCCCGAACAGCTTTTTCGAGGTAAGGAATAGCTTGGTTATATGCGCCGCTGCGGTAATACATGGTACCCAAGTTGGCATAAAGAAATGCCTCGGTAGGACCATCTCTTAATGCGTTCTCTCCATATTGAATTGCTTTAGCCCATTCACCCAAGCTGCCATACACCCGCGAAATAAAATAATTAGGCATAGGATCGGTGGGGTTGAGCGAATATGCTTTGGTGAATTCAAAAATGGCTTCGTCATTCTGACCTAAAGCCATGTAATTGCGCCCAAGCGCGGCGTGCAACTGGGCAATATTGGAATTCAGCTGGACGGCGATCTGATATTGTTCCACCGCATCTATATAATTACTAGTGATTTCCAGCACATAGCCTCTTGCCCAGCGCGCTTCCAGCAGGTTTGCATCCAAGGCTAAGGCTGTGCGCGACTCTTCAATCGCGAGGTCCATGGTATCCAATTCATTCATGCCAGCTTCCACCCGCAGGGCTAAGATATATGCATACACTGCATGCGCCAGAGCACTGTTTGGATTGAGCGAGATGGCTGTTTTGGCGTCCTTTTCGCCTTCTAAGTAATTTTGCTGCATCCCTTTTGCCCAACCCAAAAGGGCATAAGCCTCAGCATTATCATTCTCGATAAGCACTGCATTTTCAGCGCTGACTTGTGCTTGTGCATAAGCCCCGGAATATATTTGCAAGCGGGCAATGGCTAAGTAGTTTTCAATCTTCTTTGGATTGGCATTGATTGCTTGCTGATAGGCTTCAATCGCAGCGATAAACTTGCCTTCTGTTGCTAGGTTTTGCGCATCGATCTCATAGGAGACAGGGTCACGCGTTTCTGTCGGTGTGGGCACAAAAGGGGGGTTCATCCCCGGCACAACCATCACGTTAAAATAAACCAAGAAAATGATTACACCGGTAAGCAGAATGATCAGCAAGGGATTGCTGCGCCGGCGTTTCTTATTCATGGAAAGTTTACTTCCTCTTAAGTACATAAATTGATATTACCATCGATTTTTTAAGCACGTCAAGCTGGGGTGCTACAGGCTTGCAACGAGGGTATTGAAAATGTCCAGAACATTAAAAAATGAATGTCATTGTTCTCGCCGGTCTCCGACCGAGCGAGAAACTTGACCGTAGGTCTCCATCATTTTCTCTTCTCGCCGGTCTCCGAGTGCGAAGACTGCCTATACGGTATCATGCCAGAACAGAAGTTACAGCCAGGGCAATTCATCGCAAATGCCTTGCCCGTTTAATATGATTCAGTTATGATTAATTTATGCGTTTCGACGTTTTCAGTCTGTTTCCTGAAGTCTTCCAACCTTATCTTGAAATCAGTATCCTCAAGCGTGCTATCCAAGCCGGCCTAATTGAGGTGAATACGTATAACATCCGCGATTGGGCTACTGACCGCCACCACGCTACCGATGACACCCCTTACGGTGGTGGCGGCGGGATGATCATGAAGCCAGAACCCATCTTTGCAGCCGTAGAAGCCATCGAAGGCAAGCCGCCAGCCTGCCCGGTGATTTTGCTCAGCCCGCAAGGCAAGGTGTTCAATCAGCAGCTTGCCTTTGAGCTGGCCAATTACGAGCGCTTAGCACTCATCTGCGGACGTTATGAGAGCTTCGATGAGCGCATCCGTGAACACTTAGCGACGCATGTTATCTCCATTGGGGATTATATCCTTACGGGTGGCGAACTGCCGGCGCTGATTGTGATGGATACTATTGCCCGGCTCGTGCCTGGTGTCTTGGGTGATGAAGAGGCAGCCCTCCACGATTCCTTCACCAACGGTCTCCTGGAATATCCACAATACACGCGCCCTCCAGAGTTCCGCGGATGGAAAGTGCCAGACGTGCTCCTGCAAGGTAACCATGCACAGCAAGCTCAATGGAAACGCGAGCAATCCCTCATCCGTACGCTACTCTCCCGTCCAGATTTACTGCTCAAAGCAGATTTGAGTGAAAAAGACCGCAAATTTCTCGAACAGTTTATGGCTTCACAGTTAAAAGAACTTTCTCCCAAAAAACCAACATCAAATCTTGAAGAGGAGTCAGATGGAAAAGTATAAAATGAACTACTGGAAGACGTTTCTCATTGGTTTCGGCTTTTTTGGCGTCAGCGTATTATGGAGTCTTTACAACACCTATGTCCCCATCCTGCTAGAAAAGCGTTTCGCTTTTGATTCAGTTGCGACTGGCTTTTTTATGTCCTTGGACAACATCGCGGCACTATTCATTCAACCAGCAGTCGGTGCGTGGTCAGACCGATTGCGCACATCATTGGGCAGGCGCCTACCTTTTATTCTCATTGGCGCGCCCGTAGCTGCAATCGCTTTTGGATTAACACCGCTCGCCAATGCCCTGCCGCTATTTTTTGCGTGCACAGTTACGACCATTTTGGCAATGGCTTTTTGGCGCACGCCGGTGGTAGCCCTCATGCCAGATGTTACCCCCTCAGAATACCGCTCTCAAGCCAATGGAATCATCAATTTTATGGGCGGATTGGGCTTAGTGTTGGGCACGTCTGTTGGCGCCATGTTAGTTAGGCAAAATGAAGCCTACCCATTTTGGTTTGGTTCTTTCCTTGTGCTCGTTTCAGCAATTTTAGTCCTGATTTTCGTGAGGGAACCAAAAGTATATGAAGAGAACCCTAACGCAGAGAAGCCGAACCTTTGGAAGAGCCTGAAGGAGCTTTTTACCAGCCAGCATAGCGATGCCATTCGTATCTTTTTAGCAATTTTCTTTTGGTTCGTCGCCTATAACGCAATCGAGGCGTTTCTCTCCCTCTATGGCGTCAATCATTTAGGGCTGAGTACATCAAATGCTGGGCTCTTAGTAACCAGTGTAGGCTTTACCTTTTTGCTCTTTTCGATTCCAGCTGGGTTCATTGGGGCTAAACTCGGGCGTAAGAAAACTATCCTCACCGGTCTCGCCCTCATGAGCCTCTCCATCCTGAGTGCTTATGCTATGCCGAGGGAAATTCAAGTGCAAACCTATACAACGCTGCCTTTGTTAGGGAATTTTATGAACCTGACGATTCTTTTGATGTTAGCCGGCGTTGGCTGGGCGTTGATTAATATCAACTCGCTGCCTGTGGTTGTAGACTTGACTGATCAGATTCACATTGGCACATATACAGGGCTTTACTACCTATTCTCAACGTTAGCTGCTATCGCTGGACCAAATATTAATGGTTTAATCATCAAGTTAGCCGGCAATAACTATGCTTCCATTTTTATTATCGGACCCATTTTTATGTTAGCAGCATTTATCATGGTCTTCGGGATGAAAACTAAAGAACCTGGTAAAAAACCTTCTGACACTCCCTTAAAAACTGTAAGTGGCACCACACCGCAGGAATGAGAGGGTGTTGAAAATGTCCAGAACATAAAGAAATGAATACCTTTATATACAAGAAGATCACAATATGTTCATAAGCCCCACCCCTTTGATTCCCCTC
>DMCS01000041.1:0-18565 GCA_003445715.1 Candidatus Mesolinea sp.
GGCTGACGCGCCGCGTCAACCATCTTGGGGGCAAGAATTCATATACTACAATCCATCGTTGGAAAGGTCTTGTTGAGCTGTGCCATGACCCCTCCAATCGTTGGTTCTTTTTCCACGAGTGTAACCGGAATGTTTTGCTCAGCCAAATCGAGCGCAGCGCTGATGCCGGCAACGCCCCCACCGATCACCAACGCTTTTTTAGAAACCGGCACGCGGATCATATCCAAAGGCTGCAAAAATGAAACCTTCGCCACTGCTGCTGCGGTCAAATCTTTAGCTTTTTTGAGTGCGCCTTCTGGGTCGTGGCCATGCGCCCAAGTGCATTGCTCGCGAATGTTTGCCATTTCCATAAGGAAGGGGTTCAAACCAGCTTCGGCAACGGCTCCACGGAAAGTAGGCTCGTGCATGCGCACTGAGCAAGCTGAAACAACCACACGGTTGAGTTTGTACTTTTTGATGTCTTCCTTGATAAGGCTTTGGCCGCTATCGGCACAAGCATATAGTGTATCGGTGGCATGCACAACGCCGGGCAAAGTGGCAGCAAATTCTGCCACTTCTTTGGGTGGAATGACTCCCGCGATATTGCTACCGCAATGGCAAACGTATACACCAATGCGTAATTCTTCCTCTGGGATGTTTAGTGCCTCGCTCATCGAGGATCCTTGGCTTTGGTGGGGAATTCCAAGCTTTCTTTGACCAGCTCACGCCGGCTCTTTTGCGAAATCCTGTCTGGGTTAGTCAGCGAAAGCGCTTCTTTCGGGCACCATTTTACGCATTGTGGTCCGTCTTCTTCGTTTTCGCATAGATCGCAAATCTCGGCTAACTTGGTTGCGGGGTTGATCGAGATAGCACCGAAATCGCAGGCTTCTACACACCAAGCACAGCCGTCACACTTGGTAGAGTCGACGCGAATTATCCCCTTCTCAGGGTCCTGCGTGAGTGCATCCCGTGGGCAAACCACAACACAAGGTGCATTTTCGCAGGTGCGGCAGGCGATGGACGTCATCAAGACTTCATCTACCCGCACCGTGCGGATACGGCTGCGATAAGAGTTATATTCGCCAGTTTTCGTGAATGAACAAACATATTCGCACAGCTGACAGCCCACGCATTTAATCGGGTCACAATAAATGTAGTCGTACTTCGTCGTAGAAGCAACCATAATTCTCCTTAAACTCCTATTTCTTCTGCAACATCTGGCATTCCCAATTTAATCAATAGTTCCTTAGGGATCATGCCATCTTCCGTCCAGCCTTTGGCTTTGTAATAGAGTTGTTTTCCGTAAGCTAATTCTTCATCCGTTACGACCACACCAGCGGCAGGCCCTTTGGTGAATGGCTCATGTTTCCAACGCCAAGGCAAATCGTCATCTTCTGCTTTCCAACCTTCGCGGATATTGAAAGCCTTCTTAATCGTATGAGCGCGTACGCCAATGAGGTCAACGTCATCATAGCCAAAATTCCAGCCGGTAGTGGCATTGATCAGTTTAGCAATCGTTGGCCAAGCGCCAGCTCGGTCTGCCTTACCGGTGAAGCAACGGCGGATGAATTTGCAAAGGGGCAGTGTATCATAAACTGCAGCGTATTCCTCTGATCTGGCTGCAACTTCTCCACGGGTTTCATCTAAGGTGAAGCGGTTCGTTTCGCCTTTCATATCAGGGTCGTAAGCAGCAGAGCGGTTGTGGCAGCCGCCGCGCGTACCAACTGCCAAACCGATGGCAAAGGTTTTGAGCGAGCGGGCGTCATATCCGGGGCATTCTAAGCCTTTGGTGTTCATTGCCCATTTCCAGGATTCCGTACCGCGTTCAGCATCAATCACCCTACTGGCAATGCGGGTACCATTTGATAGAAGATCACCTATGCCTTCGCGATCGCGAATCATCTTGGCAAGTGCAATTGCGGCTTCAGCGTTGCCAAAACGCATTTCCAGCCCTTCAGGGTAGGATTTACAGGCAAAGTCTTCCTTCTTGAGTACACCGCGCTCGTAGCATTCCATGGCATAAGAAATCGTGACACCCATGGTCATGCTATCCATACCATCATGGTCGGCAATCTCCAGCAGCTGGATGCTGGCACGAATATCTGAAATCCCCAAATTGCAGCTATTAGCCTGCAAGGCTTCATATTCCACACCGGTCATGGCACCTGCAAAAGGACCTGTCTTGACAATGGACATTTGCTCGCAAGCGATGGGGCATTGTGCGCAGGAAATCACCTTGACCTTATGGTGTTCGTCCAGATATTCCCCGCTGATCAGGTCAATATCTTCAAAAACGCCTTCTTGGAAGTTACGGGTTGGTAAAACACCCATCGCACTTGAATTTTTCATGCCAGTTGCGGTACCGTAAATGCGGTATTTGGCTGTGTGCTCGCCTTGGGCTACCTTCGAAATATCGTAAGAGAGCTGCATCAAGGTTTGAGGGTCATACACGCGGACGCCCTTGGTGCCGCGCACAGAAAGCGCCTTGAGTTTTTTGGAAGCCCAAACAGAGCCATGCCCAGTACGGCCGGCTTGGCGACCATCGTTAGTTACATTGGCAAAACGCACGCCATTCTCCCCACATGGACCGATGGTGCAAGACCGAATTTGATCATCACCTAATTTTTCCCGAATAGCCTCTTCGGTTTCGTAAGTACCCTTACCCAGCAGGTAAGTGGCATCTAAAAATTCCACATGGTCGTCATCGATAAAAACCTGCACCCAGCTGTCGCTTTGGTTGTGTATAACGATGCCGTCCCAGCCGGCACGCTTGAGAGCAATGGAAAACCAGCTGCCAGAAAGGCTATCACCGATAAAACCCGTCATTGGGGATTTATCTGCCATGCCAAATTTTCCGCCGACTGGCACAGGGGTGCCCGTAAAGATACCATTGGCGATACAAACCGGATTTTCTGGGGAATAGGGGTCGCAGCCTGGGGTAATGTTTTCCCAGCAGAGGCGGGTTGCCATGGAGACCCCGCCAATCCACAGCTTGTACCACTCTTCTGGCTTCTCTTCAATCCAAGTTTTTTGTGTCTTTAGGTCGATGTGAATTATTTTTCCACTGTAACCGTACATTTCAACTCCCTTATTTTTATTTCAACCTCAACGTCATTGCCATTGTTGTCCTTTATACCTTAGCCTAAATTACGCTTTGGTGTAATAGTGCTTTACAGGTGAGGTTCACTTGCATACCGTCGCCTTTCGTGATCCTATTATAATGACAAATCAGAATTCTGAGTGTTAACATTCCTGATAAAATCAGTCCAGTATTTGTAATTTCCCATTCCTCTTAATCTGTTGTTAATTTTATCATGCCTTTACCGAATCGCCCCATGTTTATTTTCATGTATAAGCGTAATATATTGAATGAAGCCCCAGTCCTGGGGCTTCATTACGGAGAAAAAGGATGCTTTCTGAGGAGAGTTAGCTAATAGGTTTATTTCGAGATGCTAAGCTTGAGTACATCGCCTTGGCGGTCGAAGGTAACCCGCGCAAAGTGAAGGTGATTGATCTCTTTAACTTGCACGTTTTTCTTCAGAGTAACCACATACCTTTCACCACCTTCGAGGTAGTGCTTGTGCCCCTTACGCTTTTCGGCTGCGGCTGGATCTAAGGTGAAATTGGTCAGCTGGGGATTAATCGTTACAACCGCGTTATCCAAGCCGGGTAAGTAGGTATCGATTATTTTTTTAACGTTCTCTAGGATTTCATCGGGCATTTCCTCAGGCGCCATGATGGTTTCTTCGGGCGAATCGCTGACGGTCTTGATGGTGGGCTTTTTGGCAGGTCGAATGAGCGGCTTGGGGAGTGCCTTGAGGCTTCCCTTGCTCGCTAAGGGGTCACCATAGAGGACAAAGGACAAAAGCGTTTTTTGGTCTTCACCATCTAGATAACCCTGGGATTGCACCATGGCGCTAGCAAGGTTGAGCTTGGCGCGCATAAGGGCGTAACCTACAGGAATGCCATTTTGAATGTGTGTCCAAAATTGATGTGCAAGCAAATCTGCTGCAATCAACGGACGATCAACCGAGCCATAGGCAATGCAGGTGGAGCCGACAAAACTGCGGCTGCCCGTTGCTAAAAATTGCATCGCCATGCTTTGATCAGCGGTTTTCTCAAGAATATTTGCGCCGTAGCAAGCTTCGCTGAAGACAATATCAGGAATAGAGGCATGGTTATTGAGATTCGAAGGAACTAAGGCAACTGGATATTCCGTGGGGCTTGTAGATTTGGTCAGATCTGCTTGACCATACCATTCAGAGGATTCTTGGATGCCGTGCAAGTTGAAATAACCAAATTGCGGTTTGGGGTGCACGTTAAGCACTAGTTTTGTTGAATCCACCGGTGGTGAGGTTTGAATATGATCACCGCGGTTTATCACGCTGAAAACATCGGAGCTGGGAATTTCCCACACTTCGGCGCAATACCCAAGGTTTTCATTTTTGCGAAAGGTTTGCAGCGCTTGGGCGATGGATTCACGCAAAGTTGATAACCAGCTCTCGAATACAGTTCCAGTGATAAAGGTTTTGGCTTGCACTTTGAGGGCATATTCGTTATTGAGGTAGCGCAGTTGTTCAATCAGAAAGACAGCGTCATTCCCAGCTTCGTCAGGAATGCGGCCTACTGGCCATTGCGGAACAAAGTAGTTATCATCTACGGTAGCATAGAGGTTATCCGAAGGGACGCTCACGTCGCTATCATCAGTGGGGTTAGGCAGCTGGTGGAAGGGGATAATGTCATTGCCACCAATGATGAGCAGCGCACCAATCATTTCGCCTTTACTGGCGAGCTTTTTATCCAAATCTGCTAAAGCCAACTTTACTTTCCAAGGGTCATTGGCAAGGCTGGGGCTAAGGCCGAGTTCGGTTGTGTTGGTGGCATCATCTGGCACAAAAACGACGCTATTCCAGCCAGGGAGAGCCGTGATTTTGAGGGCTAAATTTTGCATCGAGTCAATAATTACACTGGCGGTATTCGTTCCATATTTTTGCGTCAGCGCTGTTTTGGAAGTGAGCAAAACATAATTGGGGAAACGCGCATCTGCTGAACTAAGTTCAGTCTTGCGGATTGACTTGGCAAGCTTGTCGAATTCTTGCTGAATCTCGTTGAGGGTTTCGACGGTTTCATTGCGGACTTTCTGCTGTTTTTCGTCTGCAAAGCTCGGGGGCTTACTCATCAAAAAGGATTCCGGGGGAACTTCTGAATAATCAACTTCTTCGCTCAGGTCCGCCATAGTTACGTAATCCGCAGTTTTTTTGCGCACAGGGATGGCTTTGGTTTTCTCAGGCTCATCGGTGGGCGTACTTGCGGTGCTGGAGGGGCTTAGCGCATTCCAACCCAACTCTACAGCTATAGAAGCAGGCACTGGCAGATCTACGTAAACCTTGAGATCTTCTGGCCAGATAGGCTTAAAAGGATGGTTGGGACCGAGCAAACGTTCAATCACTTGTCCGCCAACGTCATGCGCTGCGCTCCAATGCAGTTTTTCGACACCGCGCGCATCTTCGCCTTGCTGCATATCTGCTATCGCTGAAAGCAGCTTGATTTGAATGCAATCAGGCCAACGGTTTCCGTAAATATCTGCTAAGGTGGCAAGGAGCGTGTAGTTATTGCTCTTATAGACGATCTGCATGTGCATAATGGCTGGCAGCGGTAGGTTCGGGTTGAGTGCCAGGGCTTGTAAGATGGCTTTCTCGGCTACTGCCAGATTACCCTTTTGATACGCACGGCGAGCATTGGTAAGGGGTGCAAACCATTTAGCTACAGGAGGAACAGGGGCTGGATTTTGGCGGAGGTATTCCAGAGCGGAATGATACTCTGCATCAATGGCTTCGCCATGGACTAGCTGGGTGAGAAGGCTAAGCGCTTCTAAGAATTCTGGATCGTAAGTGCAAACCCTATTTAGCTTGGCAGCTGCCATTTCAGTATCGCCCAGCTCCGAGAGCACGGAAGCATACACAAAACTGACGAGCAGGTCTCCCGGATAGCTTGCTAGCCAAATCAGAGAAGCCTGGCGCGCAAATTGAAACTCGCGCTTGGTCATCGCCGTTTGCAGAAGCGTCAAGAACTTGCCGCGGCGGATTAGTGTTGGGTCTTCATTTTTGGTTACTTGATATGGAATCATCTTCTTTTTGGAGCCTCCTGCAAGTTATTCACCAGGTTGAGGGCAACGATGGAAGCTAACTGCCGGCGAATCATAGGATCATTGGGAGAAAGTTCCGCTGCCTGGCGCAGCATATATTCTGCATTTTGGTAATCTTTACTATCTTTATATGCCGCAGCCGCCAAGACGTAAGCCCGCGGGTCTTTTTCAACCATACTAATGGCACGGTGGTAAGTTTCCAGAGCTTTTTCGACGTCACGGCGGTCTTGGTAAGTTTTGCCCATCTCCAGGTAAGCCTCAGTTAGGCTGGGGTTGATGGCGATGGCTTGGCTGAGATGCGCTAAAGCTTGGTCTAGGTTGCCGCGTTTACGGTCGATGCGGCCTAAGGAAAGCAAGGTATAAGCATTATGTGGATCAATGGCGAGACTGCGGTAGAGGGTTTCCTCAGCCTGGCTCTGCAGCCCTGCTTCTAAGTAGTAGTAAGCAAGGTTATTGAGCACTTCCACATTTTCTGGGTAGGCTTCAGCCAAAGCTAAGCATGCGTTGAGCCCGGATTTTTTACTCACCGTGGCATCCAGCGCAATTTCAAGCAGGTCGAAGGGGATTGTATCCGTGACCAATTTTCGCGCAGCCTGAAGGTTGTTGCGTGCTTGGTCAAATTGGTGCTTGCCGATGAGTGCTTTTATTTTGGTGAGCAGCGCTTGAGCAGAACGGGGATCAGCTTGCAGCGCGCGTCCAGCTTCCTCCAGCGCAGCGGTGTAATCTTTCAGGGCTAAGTAACACTCGGCGATTTGCTCAGCGTAAACCTTGTTTTCAGGATCAAGTTGTTCCGCCTGCCTTAAGCAGGCAATTGCTGCTTGATATTCCCCGAGCTGCTGATTGATCACCGCTAAGGCGCTTAATGCCTCAGCATTTTCGGGGAACAGTTCAATCGCTTTGCTAAAATAATCCCGCGCGGCATGGTAGTCTTTTTCGAGCACTTTGATATCCCCTAACATTTGCCAATAATGTGGCTGTTTGGGCTGGATGCGTAAGGCTTCCTCTAAGTGTTGGGCTGCGAGCTCGTATTGTTCCCTCTGCTCGTAAAGCGCACCAGCGATCGTGTGCCAATCGGGCTCATCTGGCCAGATTTCCAATGCTTTTTCTATGGCTTCAATCGCTTTTTCTGTTTCATCTCGGCTGGCGAGGGCTTGCAGGGCATAAAAGCGAGCGTTTCTAGGGGCTTTTGCGATGAGTGCAGTAGCTTTCTCGGCGCACGCGTCTGGATTTTTATACAGGACCTGCAAAGCCGCCTGAAACTGAACTTCACAATCTTCAGGGAAAGCAGCACAGATTGTGTCAATAGCTTCGTCACTCAACTGCACGGAAAGGACTTGAGCAGCTTGCTGACTGGTTTTAACATATGCTTTCAGCTCGTCTTCGTCATCCCATCGGGAAGTAAACACAGCTTTACCGATTTTTAAGGCAGGAAGCATATCTGCCGCGGAGAGATACCGCCCGGCGATTGAAATTTGCTCCTCGTGCACTTCCTGATCGGTTTTCTCTGTGGAAAATGGCTCGGGTTTATGCGTTAGGATGCGTAGAGCTTCAGCGTTCGCCGTAACGCGGGCTTTTTCAACTAAGTAATTAGCTAATGCCTGATTAATTACTGGGTTAGTTTTAGCTTCAGCAAGCGCAGAAGCGAAACATTTGTTCGCTAAGCTCCAAGCTTGGCATTCCCATGCTGCTAAGGCGAGGGCAAAGGCTTGCCACACCCATTCAAAATGCTGTGGAATGCTAAAAGATTGCAGTGCTGAGCTTAGAACGAGATTATCGAGGAGCTGTTCACCAGCGAGAAGATGCGTTTGTGCTTCTGCTTCCTTCCCTTGGCGCCAAGATGCGAATGCGCGGCAAGCAAAGTAGACCGGCGTTTGGGCTTCACGGCTGAGAAAGTGTTCCATCAATAGGCTGATTTTCGCCTCATCCTGCTGCAGGAGTGCATGCGTGGCAAGCAAATGCGTGATGGCTTGGCGGGCGGCGGAATCTTCCGCTTGCGCCACTGACTCCAAGATAGTCTCAAGCTTTTCAGATTTGTGCAGGGCAAAATCTAACTCGGCTTTGAGTAAGACATAGCTGAGGTTTTCTGGCTGCAGGCTGCATGCTAACCCAGCGTGCTTATGTGCGGCTGCCAGGTCACCTGTGATGCGTTCCAATTGAGCGGCGCGGTAGTAAACGCCGGCTTTGCTATATTCAATGACGTCTTGCTCTTGCTCAGGGGGTGTAAAAGCCTCAAAGGGCAGCATTTCGTTGGCAAATTCCACTTCCCGCAGCAAACTTTCTAATTTTTGCAAAGCAGGGATGAAGCGTTTATTGGCTGCTAATGTATCTGATTTCAGCAGTGGATAAGCAGGATGAGCGCCCAACTCGCCTTCGAGCTCGCTAAGCAGCTGCAACGCTGCCGCTGCATCGCCAAGTCGCAGGATAGAGGTAACCAGGTCCCGCGTCTCCGCAAAATCGGGCGAGGGGTTGTTGGCGATTGCTTTTTTTATAATTTTGGAAGCCTCGGCTGAATCGTTCATGTGCAGGTATATATTAGCAACGTTCACGTATTCTTCTGTGGAAATTCCTTCGGTGGAGAGCATACGGCTAAGCGTTTGCTTGGCTTCTTCCGGCTCGTCAGCAGCCAGATAGGTGCGCGCCAAAGCTAAATACAGTGCGCGTTCATCGGGCAGCAAGTAAAGCGTATCCTTGAGAAGCTGAATGGCTTCTCGTTCGTTGTGATTGCGCGTGCAAAAGTCGCTATACCAAAGCACGTTTTCAAGTTCAGTGGGCGCAAGCTGCAATGCAGCACGCGCCGCCGCCAGCCCTTCGCTGCGTAAGCCGGCAGCAATATAAGCTTCAGCAAGGGTATGCCGCACCCGCAGGTCATTGGGGTTTACCATGAGGGCTTCTTGCAGGGCAGTGAGGCTGGTGTCGTAATCTTTTAAGCTAAGGGCGCTGCGACCCAATTGGTGCTGGATATGATAATAAGTCTGCGGAGCTTTGGCTTCAGGCTGATTGAGTAGCTCAAGGTAAGATCGATAAGCTGTTTCGATCTTACCCTGTGCAAAGTCCATATCCGCAGCCAAGACTTTGAAATCAAACGCATTGTTTTCCCGGGCTGCACGCTCACTGATCGCAGTTTGCAGAGTGCTGAGCTCCTTCTGGACCACGGTTTTAGGTTGCGTGCTCAAGTCCTGTTCGGCTAAAAGCAATCTCACGTAATCTTTGAGAACATCGTCCTTACGGCTGGCTTGCCAAGCGAAGCGCAACATTGGCTGCGCGCTGGAAAAGTCCCCGATTTCATATAAGACCTTACCGAGCGTCTGAGCTAACTCTGGGTCGGAAGTGTAATCTTTTTCTAATGGGCTCAGCACCGACCAAGCTTCGCTAAGGTAACCATGTGCCAAAAAGGCTTTCGCCAGTAGTAAACGCACCTGTGCATCATCCGGTGCGAGCTGGTAAGCCTGCTTGAGTACACCGATGGCTTCGGTAGGCTTGTCGTTTTCTAAATAGAGTTTGCCCAATTCGGTTAATATTTCCCGATGCGGAGGTAGAGCCTCTTTCGCTTTACGCAAGGACTCCATCGCCTTATCAGTCTGACCTAATTTTGTCCAGATGCGCGCCAAAGCTAACCAGCTATCCGGTTTTTCGGGTGCGATGGTTGAGGTTTGCTCGAGAAGTTGAACAGCGGTTTGCTCTTCGCCTTTTTGAATATAGGCGTTACACAAAGTAACTAAAGCTTCACCATCCAAAATGTCCCGCGCGAGGAAGTTTTCACAGATAGGGATGGCAACCTCAGGTTTGCTGGCTTTGATGGCAACATCTGCATAAGTCAGCAGGTTGGCACGTTGGGGCTCAGGATCTGAGGAAATGATTTGATGGTAAATCTCGAAGGCTTTTTCTGGCTGCTGAGTTTGCAAAAAAAGATTCGCGAGCGCAATCTGATTGTTCAGGTCCTCAGGCTCATAGAGGGAGACAAGAACTGAAGACTGTATCGCCGCATCAATATCGGCAGTGTGCCGGTAAATCTCGCCGGCTAAGCGGAGCGTCTCAACATCATTCGGATTTTCCGCCAAGGCTTTGGTGATCAGGTCTTCGGCTAAGGCAAATTGTTTGTTTTCGAAGGCATATTGCGCTGCGCGCAGATAATCGCCCTGCTGGGAAAATTGCAAAAGTTCTTTGGTTGAGCTAGCTGATGCAGTGCACATTTCTTTTAAAGAATCGCTGTCAAGGCCGAGTTGAGTGCGCAGTTGTGGATAACGCAAACACAGCAGCGTTTTGCTGGGTGAGTCGGGCAGCTGCTTGAGTAGTTCGAGCGCATGCTCTTCATCATCATGCAAGAGCAAAAATTCTGCATACGCTTCTTTGTAAGCGGATTCGTCAGGAGCTAAACGCAGCACTTCTTCCCAGGTTTTACGCGCTTCTTCAGGATCGGTTTTTTCCAATTCGAGCGCCAAATTGCGCATTAAACGCGCTTGGTTCACCTTTAGCTCAGCGAATGCTTTTTGAATCGCTGCGAGCGCAGCCTCTTTTTGCCCAGCAGTCCGGTTCAAAAAGGCAATCTTCTGCAGTTCTTGCACCTTCTCGTAGGTTGGGGAGTTTTCAGATTTTCGCGACTGGGTCTTTTCCTCTTCGATGTCAGGGTTAGCGGATAAAAAGTTGGCAGCTAAGCGCTCGATAAAACGCTTAGTCTCGTAATTTTCTAAAATTTGCAGGCAAATGCGTTGGAATTCTAAGCTGGCATGCTCGAAAGTATCTGCTAAATGCTGAAGGCGTGTCTCTGCATCTGTCGGGGTGCATTCAACAGCATGCACGATGAGTTCAACGGTCTTGGGTACGAGCGCTTGTGGCGTGGTGTGCAAGAGTTCCTGCACCAAGCCTTCAAAATCAGGGACGAACGCAGGCGCGCAGGCAAAAGCTGCTTGCCACAAGTTGAGGTTATTGCGTGGTGTGGCGAGGAATTCGCCTGCCCCTGCCCAGCTGTGATTTGCAACGTAAAACTGCCGCAGGCTAAGTGCCATGAGGCCAGCTTCTTCCAATGAGCTGGGTTCCAAGCCAGTCAGGCGAATAGTTTCGAGCGTCTTACTGGCTTTGGCTGTCAGGACTTCCAAAATATCAACCTCTGCGTCGCGCAAATTTAGGCGTGGCAGCTCTGGATCAATGATAAAGGCGGCTAAGATACCCGGCTGCCACAAGGCTGGATCAGCCTGGGCAAATTGCAAAAACCCGCTAATACGGTTGCCTTGCTCGATTTCTTTCCAAACCAGGCGTTCATTGCGAAATGCGCTAATAATTGCTCTGCCCTGTGCAGAGCCGAAGCGATCCATCACTTCGCGTAAAAAGCTTTCAGCGCTCATTACCGCCTCCATTCCTTTGCATCTGGATGTGAGCTTGTTTAGGGCAAGCCAATAAAGGGCTTTAGGAAGTAATAAGCCGCTGCCAGCAAGACCAAGCTCAAGAAAACAAAGAAGATTCCGATCCCAGAGGTGGAGCGGGAAAGCTCGTTGAGGGAATTTATCAGCAGTGAGGCGTTTCCTACCAGACCACTGGCTCCATCGGTTATTCCTTTTTCCGCTAATTTAGTGGTTTGCTTAGCAATGGTCTCGACGTTCTTATTGATTGCCTGCCGCGCCAAAATTATGATACTTAGGACGAGACAAATAACACCAAAAGCTAAAAGCGCATAACCCACATAAACAATTATTTCAGTTGCATCCGGTAGCATTAAAGCCTCCTTATAAAAAAGCTATTAGAGGCATAGATGCAACTAGCGTGCCAGACTGGTTAATCTCAATGCTTGGCAGCGCTGCTATTCACTATTTCTGGAGGGAGGTGACTGAGATCGATAGCGGCATCATCGCATAAGAGGACTGCGCGTTCGATGACGTGCCGCAGTTCGCGAATATTACCGGGCCATTCGTAAGCCATTAAGGCATTCATGGCGCGTTCGCTCACGTCAGTGATATTGGTGCCCATGTTAAGGTTATATTTGCGTAAGAACAAGCCAACTAACTCGGGGATATCTTCCGGCCGTTGTGAGAGAGGGGGCAAATCGAGGTCAACAACTTTCAGACGGTAATACAAGTCCTCGCGGAAGGTGTTGTTAGCCATCATTTCTTTGAGGTTGCGGTTGGAGGCAGCGATAATTTGCACATCCACCTTGATGAGATTCGTGCCGCCTAGGCGGCGAAAGGAGCGTTCTTCGATAGCACGCAGTAGCTTCGCTTGCAGCTCCAATGGCATAGAAGCAATTTCATCCAAGAACAGAATGCCGCCGTCTGCAACTTCCATCAAGCCTAGCTTGCGGTGGGTGGCGTTGGTGAAAGAGCCGGCTTCATGCCCAAAAAGCTCCGTCTCGAACATGGTTGCAGGGATCGCCGGACAGTTGACGTCGATGAAAGGTTTGTTGGCTCGCGGGCCGGTTTTGTGAATGTAATTTGCCAAAACCTCTTTACCACTGCCGGTGGGACCAGTAATCAATACAGAAACGCAAGCAT
Organism: Candidatus Mesolinea sp.; assembly: GCA_003445715.1. Classification (GTDB taxonomy): domain Bacteria; phylum Chloroflexota; class Anaerolineae; order Anaerolineales; family Anaerolineaceae; genus Mesolinea. The sequence goes on from DMCS01000041.1 coordinate 12,604, forward strand.
CTGAAGCGCGCCGGGCTAAACTGACCACAGAATGCATCACTGGCGAGCTGCCAATGATAAATTCGTCTTGGCCTTCGCTGGAGGCATGTAAATGGTTGAGTTCCCGACGCATCGAGACAACTTCTTCGGCGCGTTTTACGGATTTTTCGAGCTCGAGCAAATCCAATGGCTTTTCAATAAAATCTTGGGCGCCGTTTTTCATTGCTTCCACTGCCATGCTAATCTCGCCGTGTGCAGTGATAATAATTACTTGCGGGCGCATAGGCATTAGCGCCGTTTCGTTCAGCAGGTTAGGGCCGTAACCATCTGGCAGGCGCACATCTAAGATAATAATATCGGTGACTCCCTGAGCGATATACTTGCGCGCCTCGGCCATTGTACCGGCTTCTAAAACTTCATAACCTCTGTTGCGTAGGAAGTCCGAAATTACCAAACGGGCGGTTTCTTCATCATCGACGACTAAAATTGTTGCAGACATAGCTCTTTATTCAGCTTTGGGGATAAGCACATGGAACATTGTTCCCCCGGGGAAGCTTTCTACGTAAAGATTACCTTTGTGTGCTGTCATAATTCTTTTCGATATTGCCAAGCCAAGACCAGTCCCTGTGCTCTTAGTGGTTACGAAAGGCTCAAAAATATGCTCGCGCAGGTCATCTGGAATCCCAGGACCGGAGTCAGCGACAATGACATCATATTGTGCTGGCATAAGGTGTGGGTCAGCCTCCGTTACTTTGATATTTAATGTGCCACCGGATTTTTCCATTGCCTGTATGGCATTATTGATTAGGTTTTCGAATACCCGCTCTAAGGCACGATAATCCGCTTTGACCATCGGATGGTCGGGGTGAACGTCAAAATTATACTTGATTTTGAGGTTCGTCATGCGCGGAGCAACTTTATCCAGAAGTTGCAGAATCAAGATGCTCAAATCCACAGGTACCAAGCGGTAGTCCACCGGTTTAGAAAACACAAGTGTTGAGTCCATTAGGTGGGTGAGGCGCATACAGTCACTTTGCAATCGGTTAACGAGCTCTTTGTGCGGGTCACCTGGCTTCATCGTCATGCCCATATATTGCAAACCGGTCATAATGCTGTTGATAGGGTTTTTGACCTCGTGGGCAAACACAGCTGAAAGCTCACCAAGCCAGGCGCGCTGCTCTAGCTCCTGATTCTTGACGCGGATTTGCTCGCTCTGGCTGCGATCGCGCAAAATCAAGATGATGCTGATAACTTTTTCTTCCGAAAGTACGGGGATGCATTGGATTTCAGCTTGGAAAGACCTGCCGGTGCGTGTGCTGAGGTGGAAATCCTGCCCGATTTGGGTACTGATGCCCTGCCTGGCTGAAGCGAACATCCCAGCAAGCGATTGATTCCCAATGAGGATCATTTCGGCTTGTTGGCAGAAAGCCTCGCTTGTGGCGTAACCCAACATACTTTCTGCCGCTGGGCTCATCTCTGCGATCAGGAGATCGGGCGAGAGCAAGATAATGCCTTCTTCCAAGTTATCGATGAGTGCGTGTTCAATCTGCACCAACTGACGCACGTTTTGGAGTGTGTGTTGTGCATTTTCCACCCATGCCAGATGGTGAAGCGTGCCAGCGGTGAGCTTAGCGAGCAATGCAAGCTCGACAGATGTTTGCTCCGCAAGGCTGCCATTTCCAGAAGCGATGAGACAGCCTTCCAAGGTTTGATTGTAGAGAAGCGGAAGGGTGAGGAGATATTGGCTGCCCTGGACTAAGGCTATTTCTTGCAAGCTGGTTGCACGTGGCTGCCCAGCTTGCCAGATGGATATGTTGGTCGGATCAGCAAGGTCTTTAGGGCTTAGTTCCTGAGGGAATTGACTGCCCGGTGGAATTAGCTCTAAATCCATGCGCAGCAGCTGTTTTTTTTTGCTTTCGAACAGATAAGCGGCTAATGCTTGGGGGTGAATGTGGTCCCTCAGGACTTCTGCCGCTTTGGTGAGCGCCTTGAAGGAAGAATCCTGTTGCGTGATGGAGGTCAATTGTGTAAAAAAGTTGAGCAAGGTGTTTTCTAGCTGAGGCGCAACGGGGGCTTGCTCCGCATTGAAAATGAGCGCAACGATTTGATTGGTTTGGCTGAGCGATTTGATGTTTAGGTTTACTGGCAGCGTTTCATCCGGGGCGACTCTCAGGTGAACCTTCCGGCTTTCACTGCCAGTTGGGTTCGTATCTAATTTCTTGGAAAGGAGCTTTGTTAGAGAAATTCCTTTTAATTCTTCCGAGTGGTAACCCGTTAGAGTCTCGAATTGTTGGTTTGCAGCCAAGACGAGGTCATCACTGCGGTTGTATAGCAGCGCCGCCGAGGGGATCAAGGCGAGGATCAAAGCGTAATCCAAGGTCGGTAAGTGGTCAGCGATGGGCTCAAAAGGGAGTTTGGGCGAAAATGAGCCGGGCAAAGGACTATCCTGTGACGGTTTGGTGGTTATTTTGGCGCAGATGTGCCGGCAAGATGCCTTCCATCGAGCGGTACTTTGCTACGGTGCGGCGGGCGATTTCAATGCCCTGTTTTTTTAGCTTTTCCTGAATTTCGGAATCGCTCATGGGGTGTTTTTCAGCTGCAATCATTTCTTTGATAATTGTACGCTGAGAAAGGCTGCGATCAAAGAAAATCGCCAAAGGTACAATGCGTTTATTGGGTAACTGCACTGTTTTCCCGGAGACTGCTCTGGAGATCGTGGATTCATGCACATCAAGTTCTTTAGCTATTTCTGCTCGAGTGAGCGGCTGCATCTCCTTTTCGCCAGATACAATATAGTCTTTTTGCAGTACAACTAATTTTTCGAGCATGAGGCGCAAGGCGTTCGAGCGCTGTTGGATGCATTTTACCAGCAGAGAGGCTTTTTCTAAATCTTCTTTCCATTCGGTTTGCTTTTCCTCTTCCACTTGCTTAAGCGAGGCTTTGAAAAGTGGGTTTACACGCAGGGTTCCACGGATGGGATGGATAATTTCTACAACCAGCGGGTTTTCCGGGTTATCGTTGAGGAAGTAAATCAGGATATCAGGACGGTGATATACATCGGGGTTTCCGTTCATGGCTTTGTGCACCTCTCCCCACTGTGCTCGGGCTGGGAAGGGGTTGAGGTTCTCGCTGATAAACTCCGCGATCTGCTCCACCTGGGTTGAGGCAATGCCTAAATCATGTGCAATCTCAGCATAATGGCGCTGGCTGAGCTGGGGCAGATAACGACTGACGATCTCGCGGGTATATTTCGGGACGCTGTTAGTTTCTGCAAGTACTTCTATTTGGGTGAGCATGGCTTCACGCGGTTCGGCGGAACACACACCGATCGGATCGCAATGCTTGAGGCGTTCGATGATCGGCATGATTTGACTGGGGAGTTTGTGATAATATCGGGCAATTTCCAGTGGGGTAGTGGTCAAAAAGCCGTCTTCATCCAAGTGGCTGAGGATGTAAGCAGCGATGGGGCGCTCTTCGGGATGCAGCTCTGCAGAAACCTGTTTGAGCACATAGGTTGGCAAGTCTACGATCATGGGGACAAAAGGCTCTTCAGGTCTGTCGTCATCATCGACGCTGCTGCCGGTGTAAAAATCTTCTGGTGCGGAGATAAACACAATCGGTTGATCGGATTGGTAATCCGTAGGTTGACTGCATATTGGGCAAGGTCCAGTAGGAGGGAGCAAACGCTTACAATTGGGGCAGCGGCGCTCTTCCACAAGCTCCAATGCCGGGTTAGAGGAGAGTTCGGACTCGACCTTTTCCAGAAGTTCATCCGCCGTCAAGCTCAGCAGCGACATAGTGGTTGCCAGGTGAGCTGAAGGCGTATGGAGTGGTTGTTGGTATTGGGTCTGAAGCACGAGAGACCTCCTCTTCAAGTCAAGTATAGCTATCAATTCCCGTAGGTGCAAGATGTGTGCCAAAATTTTAAGGTGGCTGTTGCTGATGGTGCCGTTCCTGGTTGATAGGCGTAAATTGAAAATGCAGGACATACACGCAAAACGGCAGGAGAGTGATAAACTATAGGGGATGACGATTTACTGCAAAATATACAAATAAAAAAAGGAGAATAACAAACGCAGTATGAAAATTCGGCCAGCAAAAACTGTCGAAACGATAAAACCGTATTATTTCTCTACTCTAAACAAGACCTTAGCCGAGCTGAAAGCACAAGGCAAAGATGTCATCCGCTTGGATATGGGCTCACCCGATTTGCCTCCGGCACAATTTATCATCGACCAGCTCATTGAGTCTGCACGTAACCCCAAAAAACACGGCTATTCTCCGCTGGGCGGTTCAGCGGAGTTCCTCCGCGCGGTCAGCAGCTATTACAAAAACCGCTTTGGCGTCGCGATTGACCCCAAAAGTGAAGCTTTAGCCTTGATCGGTTCGAAGGAAGGCATTTTCAACATTCACCACACTTTGCTCGATCCGGGCGATTTGGTATTGATGCCAGACCCCTATTACCCCGTGTATATGGCTGGCGCAGAATTAGCCAGCGCACGCGTGCATTTTATGCCACTGCGCAAGGAGAATGCCTTTTTACCAGATTTTGATGCCATCCCAGCGGAAGTTGCTCAGCAAGCTAAGATGATGTGGTTAAATTACCCCAATAACCCCACAGGGGCTGTGGTAGATTTGAACTTTTTCCAAAAGGCGGTTGACTTTGCGATGCGCCATCAGATTATCATCGTGCATGATGCCCCTTATGTGGACGTGACTTTTGATGGTTACTTAGCACATTCTATCTTAGAAGTGCCTGGGGCAAAGGAAGTGGCGGTCGAGTTCAATTCGCTCTCCAAGACCTATAATATGGCTGGCTGGCGGATTGGTATGGCGGTGGGGAATGCCGATGTTGTGAGGTACTTAGCAACGTATAAAAGCCAAATGGATTCTTCCATCTTTGCTCCTATTATGGATGCGGGTACTGTAGCTCTGACTGGCGATCAGTCCTGGTTGGTAGAGCGTAACCAGATTTACCAAGAACGCCGGGATGTCGTTTACGAGGGACTCATCGCAGCCGGCTTTGAGGTTGAAAAGCCAAAAGCAGCACTTTATTTATGGGTGCGTTTACCCGATAAATATCACGATGCAGCGCAGTTTTGTTCCGACCTGTTACAGGAAGCTGGCGTCAGCCTTACCCCTGGCGAAATCTATGGTCCCCAAGGGGAAGATTACTTTAGAATTTCAATCATTACCCCAACCGAGCAGATAAAAGAGGCGATGCGCCGGCTCGTTGCTTGGGTTGACAGTCACTAAGAGAGGTTGCATATTTGAAAGAAAACTATTCAAACCTGACCGAAAAAGAAACGGGTATTCTGGTCGGTGTGCAAGTAGGTTCACCGACTGGGCAATCTTTAAGCTTAGAAGACTCCTTAGCAGAGTTAGAGCTCTTGGCTGAAACTGCTGGCGTGGAGGTAGTCGGCACGCTCACTCAGCAATTAGCAACAATAAACCCGCGCACCTTCATTGGCAGTGGAAAGGTTGAAGAACTTAAGTTGCTGGCGAATGAACTAGGCGTACAGATGGTCATTTTTGATGATGAACTTTCACCACGCCATCAGCGGGAGTTGGAGCGCGTGTTAGGAGAGTCAATTAAAGTCATTGACCGCACCGCGCTGATCCTGGATATCTTTGCGCTACATGCTCGCACGTATGAGGGTATGCTGCAGGTGGAACTCGCCCAGTTAGAATACCGGCTGCCACGCCTGACGCATGCCTGGATCCATCTGGAGCGGCAAGCAGGTGGCGGCGGGGGAAGAGCGGGCGGCGTTGGCGGTGTGGGTTTGCGCGGTCCAGGAGAAAAGCAGTTAGAGCTGGACCGTCGCGAAATCAAAGCGCGCATTTCGCGCATCAAAGACGAACTTAAAAAGGTACAAGAACAGCGCTCGCAACATAGGGCGCATCGCCGTAAGACGAACATACCGGTGGTCGCACTGGTAGGATACACCAACGCAGGCAAATCTACCCTAATGAATAGCCTCAC
>DMCS01000041.1:18785-20099 GCA_003445715.1 Candidatus Mesolinea sp.
ACAGATACTGTTGGTTTTATTCAAAAATTGCCTACCCAATTAATTGCTGCTTTTCGGGCAACACTGGAAGAAATTACCGAAGCCGACTTGCTCGTGCACTTGGTGGATGCTGCACATGAGAATGCTATTGAACAGAAGCGTACAGTTTTGAAAACCTTGCATGATATCGGTGCAGGTGATCTTCCTATCTTGACGGTGTTTAATAAAATTGACCTTTTGGATGAGTCTGCAAGGGAGGAGAGGCGCCAAATTGCCGATCCCCAGACGATTTTCATCAGCGCGAAAACGGGAGAGGGATTCGACGGGCTTCTGGCAGCCATCGAAAAAGAGTTAGTTAGTCAATACACTCAAATTAGGGTCTTGTTACCCTTCGAGCAAGGGCAATTGCGATCACTTTTCCATGAAAGAGGAAAAGTGCAACATACTGAATCTACAGCTGATGGCATCCGCATGAGCGGTTATTTACCTAAAGAATTGGTAAGTTTTTTTGAACCCTATCAGGTCAAACCCGAAAAAAATAAATAAAAAAATCCATGCAGCTTGCGTGGATTTTTTATGTTCGAAATAATTGAGTGGTTAATCTTTGGAGATTATCAATACTTCTCTACCCTGATAGTAACCACAGTTGGGGCAAACGTGATGCGGAAGGCGTGGTTCACCGCAATTTGGGCAATCTACGCTATTGCGCGCCTTCAGGGCATCATGTGCTCGCCGGCGGTCACGCCGTCCGGAAGTTGATTTTCTCTTTGGTAATGGGGTCATCTTGCGCTCCTATTTAAATCTTTAACTTTTAAAGTATACCCAAAACTTCTTTAATTCGCAAGGGCGATTAAAGAAATATTGGCTATATAAGTTCTAATTCTTTGCCGACCTGTGCAAACACGTCCAGCACGTGCTCCAACTGCGCTTGCGTGTGAGTTGCCATGTAGCTCGTGCGCAGCAGCTGCCGACCTGGCGAGGTAGCCGGGCTAATGACTGGGTTGACGACCACGCCTTCCTCAAATAGCCTTTTCCAGCTTTCAAACGTGCGCGCATCGTCACCGATGATAATCGGTATTACTGGCGTGCAGGAGGCGCCGGTATTGAAGCCTAACTTCTTGAAGCCTTGGCGCATAAACGCACCATTTTGATTGACCCGTTCGATGCGTTCTGGCTCCTCTTTCATCACCTCCAGGGCAGCTAACACCGTGGCAGTGTTGGCGGGTGGAATACTTGCGCTAAAAATCAGGCTGCGGGCATGATGCTTGATATAGTCCACAACGGCAAAGTCGCCAGCGATGAAACCGCCAATCGAAGCCATTGATTTGCTGAAGG
>DMCS01000060.1:0-4063 GCA_003445715.1 Candidatus Mesolinea sp.
CCCCCCCCCCCCCCTTGCCCCCCCCCCCCGCGCTTTTCTTTTCTGTATAACCTCTCCCGGCGGGGGTGGGGGGGGGAAATTTTTTTGGGGGGGGGGGGCGCCCCCCCCCGCCTGCAAAAGAACCACCCTCTCCCAGCAGATTGACGCTAAAAAACGAATGTGATTCGGAGCTGGGAGAGGGCAGGGTGAGAGCAGATTGAAATTCTTAACTTTGAAAAATTTGGATGTAATCGATTAACCAATGTTTTTCAACACCCTCTGCTTTTATCTTGACGGAAAACCCTTTGAGAACATATAATAATTCAGCTTACATCAAGGAAACCTTTTCATGATCCTTCCCGGTTTGGTAGACATCCACGTTCACTTACGCACGCCTGGAGGTGAACACAAAGAGGATTTTCGCACCGGCAGCGCGGCTGCCCTGGCTGGCGGCTTTACAATGCTATTAGCTATGCCCAACACACAACCGCCTTTAGTTACTTTAGAAAGCTGGCACAGCGCACAGACCCGAGCCCAAAACGAAAGTCTGTGCGATGTTTTTTTATATGCCGGCGCGTCAGCTGAAAAGCTCAACGAACTACCAGCCTTGGCTAATGAAGCTCCTGCGCTCAAGATTTACATGGATCAAACCTACGGTCCGTTGCGTGTGCGCGGTCTAGAAAACTTAATACGCATCTTCGCAAGCTGGCCTGCAAGTAAGCCGATTTGTGTACATGCCGAAGGGGAATCGGTGGCGTTAGCTCTCGGACTTGCGGCTACTTACAATAAGCACTTGCACGTCTGCCATGTAGCGCGCAAGAGCGAAATTGAGCTGATTGCCAAGGCCAAAGCCGGCGGCCTGCCCGTAACCTGTGAAGTTACTCCCCACCACCTCTTCCTGACGCAAGCCGATGCTGCCCGCTTGGGTCCTTATGGCGATATGCGCCCGACCCTAGGCACGCCCGAGGATCAGCAGGCGCTTTGGCAGCACCTCATCACTACAATTGATTGCATCGCCAGCGACCATGCCCCGCATACCCGCGACGAGAAAGAGCTGATAGATGGCAGCCCCCCAGGCGTGCCCGGATTAGAATCAACACTGCCACTGATGCTTACAGCCGCAGCGCAAGGCCGCATTACTTACGCGCGCCTGGTAGAATTGCTCTACACTAATCCGCGGCGCATCTTCAACTTGCCAGAGCAGGCTGATACTTTTATTGAGGTTGACCCTTTAGCAAAGTATACTTTCCCAGAGCACCCGCTTTACACGAAGTGCGCTTGGTCACCCTTCAGCGGTATGCCCATGACGGGCAAGGTACAGCGCGTCGTTTTGCGCGGGCAGGAGGTTGTCCGCGATGGTCTTGTCCTAAATTTTCGTTAGGCATCTTTCATAGGAGTTTAATCATGAGTACGCAAAAATTAGAACCCCTCTTCAAGCTGGAAACGTACCAGCGCCAACCCCGTTTTCAAAATGGTTTTTACCAACAAGATATTCTTTCCGTAAGTCAATTCAGCAAAGAAAGCTTAGACTACATTTTTCAGCGTGCTGACGAAATGAAGGCTATGTCCATCCATTGGGGAACGTGCGATTTGCTCAAGGATTACACCTTAGCATGTGTATTCTATGAACCCAGCACGCGCACCAGCTCCTCTTTCATCTCAGCCATGGTACGTTTGGGCGGTAAGGTCATTCCCATCACCGAAGGCATTCAATATTCGTCAGTCTCCAAAGGCGAATCGCTCATTGATAGCATTATCACTCTAGAGCAATATTGCGACGTAATTGTGTTACGCCATTCGGAAATCGGCTCCTCTGCCACAGCGGCTAAATATGCTAAAGTGCCAATCATCAATGCCGGCGATGGCGCCGGCGAGCACCCTACCCAGGCTTTGCTGGATCTCTACACCATCCAGAGCGAATTGGGTCACATTGACGGATTAAAGGTAGCTATGATCGGCGACTTACGATACGGCCGCACAGTGCACAGCCTCACACGCTTGCTTTCTCAATACGATGTTTCCTTGCGCTTTGTCTCGCCCGAGACTCTGCGCTTGCCCATGGATCTGATGAATGACCTTATTGATAAAGGTATTAAAGTGCGGGAAACCAACAAAGTTGCGGATGTCATTGAGAATGCTGATGTGCTTTACGTCACCCGCATTCAAAAGGAACGCTTCACCGACCTGGCGCAATATGAAGAAGTAAAAAACTACTTCGAAATCACACCAGAAGTGATGGCTCTGGCCAAAGAGAAAATGATCGTCATGCACCCGCTCCCTCGCGTCGGCGAGATTCATTACAAAGTCGATCGTGATCCACGCGCAGCTTACTTCCGCCAGGTGCAGAATGGCTTATATATTCGCATGGCTTTATTGGCAGCCGTGCTTGGCCAAGCATAGAGGGTAGCCTGATGTATTTTATTCAAAAATTGGTAACAGCAATCGCTAAAAACGACAGCTTGTTGTGTGTGGGGTTAGACCCGCAGGAAAAGTTCTTACCCACCACTGGCGATATCTTCACCAGGCTCTCAGATTGGGGCAAGAATATCATCGATCAAACTGCAGATTTAGTCTGTTGCTACAAGCCCAACAGCGCTTTTTTTGAGCAGTTTGGACCCGCTGGTCTGTGCGCATTAGAAGAGATTATTAGGGGAATTCCAGAGGACATCCCTGTAATCCTCGATTTCAAACGGGGTGATATTGGTTCTACTGCCCAAGCTTACGCACACGCGGCATATGCGCAATATGAGGCGGATGCTGTTACCCTCAACCCCTATTTAGGTCAAGATAGCATCGCACCTTTCTTAGAAGAGCCAGGTAAATTCGTGTTTCTGCTCTGTCAGACATCTAATCCTTCTGCCACTGCTATCCAAAACTACGGTACTCCCCCACTTTATGAATATATTGCCCAACTTTCCAAAACTTGGGGCACACCAGAGCAAATCGGCTTGGTTGTAGGTGCTACCCAGCCCGAAGCACTGCAACGCGTACGCAACCTCTGCCCTGAAAGCTGGATCTTAGCCCCTGGTGTGGGCGCCCAAGGAGGCGATTTACAGCAAGCTCTATCTGCTGGCTTACGCTCAGATAAATTGGGGTTAATTATTCCGGTTTCTCGTAGCATCATCACTGCGGAAGATCCTAGGCGCGCAGCTCAGCAATTACGCGATCAAATTACGAATACAAGGCTGGACCTCAACCTTCCTCCTTATGATCCCTATCGAAATTTGGTCGATGGTCTCTTTAGTACTGGATGCATCAAATTTGGCAGTTTCACTTTAGCTTCGGGTAAAAAATCGCCCATTTACCTTGACCTTCGCCGACTCGTCTCATACCCAAGCGTCTTAGACATGGTTGTGGATGCCTATATTGACAAGTTAATTGGCATGGAATATGACTACCTGGCAGGCGTGCCTTATGCAGCTCTGCCCATTGCGGCTATTGCAGCTTCCAAACTTAAACGCCCCATGGTTTACCCCCGTAAAGAGATTAAAGAACATGGTACCGCTCAAGCAGTAGAAGGCGTGTTCCAGCCAGGGCAAAGCGCTGTCTTATTGGAGGATGTTATCACCAGCGGTGGGTCGATCTTAACAGCTGCAGAGACTTTGCGTTCAGCTGGCTTGGATATTCATCAAGCGGTAGTGCTTGTCGATCGCGAACAAGGCGGTAAAACTGCTCTCAAAGAGCAAGGTGTCACAGTTTCTGCAGTCCTGACCATGCAAGAAATTTTGGGGCGCCTCTATGCCCAGGGTAAACTTGACCAAACGACCTATCTGGAAGTACGCACCTACCTCGCAGAAGAACATGCTAACACCTGAGCTCAGCTGCAGCTTTTTGGGGATGAACCTCACGAACCCGCTGGTATTAGCATCAGGGATCTTAGGCACCAGCGCTAGCTTGATGGAGCGGGTGGCGCTCTCTGGAGCTGCTGCCATTACCGCTAAGAGCTGCGGACCAGAAGCACGCGCCGGGCATCCAAACCCTGTTACGGTTTCTTGGGAATGTGGCGTGCTCAATGCTATCGGCTTGACTAACCCCGGGGCACGCGCCGAAGTACCTTTATTGCGTGAGACAAAACAGCGATTAG
>DMCS01000060.1:4223-5687 GCA_003445715.1 Candidatus Mesolinea sp.
GTTACGCGCACCGTGCGCAAAGCTGTAAGCCTGCCTATAAGCATCAAGTTAGCCCCTAACGTACCTGAGATCAGCCGGATAGCCCAAGCAGTTGTGACGGAAGGCGCCGATGCGATCACTGCCATCAACACCATGCCCGCAATGTTGATTGATGCTATAGCCGCTAAGCCAGTCCTGAGTAACCACACTGGTGGACTCTCCGGACCAGCACTCAAACCGATAGCTTTACGCTGTGTTTATGAACTTGCCCAGGCGGTATCCGTCCCCATCATTGGCACCGGCGGAGTTTGGTCTGGAAGAGACGCAGCAGAAATGCTGATGGCTGGGGCGACGCTAGTTGGGGTCGGGTCAGCAGTAGTTAGGAATGGTCCATCGATATTTAATCGAATTTCTGGCGAGTTGTCTCAATTTATGTCTGAAAATGGCTATGCGCAACTCGCAGACTTGCGCGGGAAGGCGCTGCCTTGAACCAAGCTGGGCTTTTCACCGCTTACCGTATCCAAGAAAAGCGATTAGAAAACGCTGTTACGTGCAGCCTTGTTTTGGATGGCAGCTTACCCGATGCACTCCCCGGTCAGTTTGTGATGGCTTGGCTGCCGGGAATTGATGAAAGACCCTTCAGCCTTAGCGGGAATGACCCAATGCGCATAACTGTGGCAGATGTTGGTCCGTTTTCGCATGCGCTCAATCAACTGCAACCTGGCGATCACCTATGGCTGCGCGGTCCTTTAGGGAAGGGGTTTACACCTCGTGGACATTCTCATTTGCTGCTTGGGGGTGGTTATGGCGCAGCACCACTAATTTTTTTAGCCAAATCTTTATGTGCACGGGGTGATCAGGTAGGCGTGTGTTTAGGTGCACGCAGTTGTACTGACTTTTTGTTGGTTGAGGAATTCGAGTCTCTAGGCTGCCTTGCTTGGTTAGCGACTGAAGATGGCAGTGCTGGCAAACAAGGCTTGCTGACGGCTTTACTGCCAGAGGCTCAAAATGCCCTAAAACCTGAAACACTCTATGCCTGTGGACCCATCGGGATGTTACTTGCCATAGCAGCCTGGGCTCGCACCGCCGGCTTACCTGCGCAGCTATCTTTTGAAAGCGTCATGCGCTGTGGCGTTGGGCTGTGTGGATCCTGTGAGCTGCCGGAAGAGACCTGCCAGCAACTTGGATTGGCACCGGGCTTCTTGGTTTGTCATGATGGACCTGTTGGTGAAGTCAAAAACGATCGTTTTGAATGAGACTTTCGCGGGCATTTTACATTTGCTTCTAAAATGGTTTTGGTGAAACTATACCGCCCAGATTTGACACAAAATTATCGGCTTGCAGTAAAATTACCAAGTCGTTAGGTTCAAATGTCGAAAGGAGTTAGCCAATCGAAAATAATAGAACTCTCACCCATTAATTGTTTTTAAATAGTTAAGTTAAGGAGAAAAAGATGAAAAAAAGTATTTGGTTATTGTCAACTCT
>DMCS01000060.1:5785-13996 GCA_003445715.1 Candidatus Mesolinea sp.
GCAGAAGCTTCGTATGAAACTGTTGGTTCCTACCAAGTGCCAGCGCCCATTGAAGGCTGCTACAATGTCGCTTTTGTATATGTCGGTCCCCACGATGACGGCGGTTGGTCCCAATCGCATGACGTCGGCAGGCAATATGTAGAACAGACCCTCGAGGGCGTGCACACAGCCTACGTTGAAAACGTAGCTGAAGGCGCTGACGCCGAACAGGTTACACGCTCACTGGCACGCAAAGGATTTGATGTCATCTTCACCACATCTTTTGGTTTCATGGATGCCTCCGAGATCGTCGCCAGCGAATTCCCTGATGTGGATATCATCCATATTAGTGGTTACAAAGCGAATGGTGAGAACTTTGGTAACTTGATGGGTGCTATGGAGGACATGAAATATTTGGCTGGCATATTAGCCGGATCCCGTGCCAAGATGGATGGCAACCCCAAGATTGGTTACATGGCTACCTTCCCTATTCCAGAAGAGTTGCGTTTGGGCAATGCATTTGCTTTAGGCGTGGAAAAGACCTGCCCTGAATGCACCATTGATGTGCGCTTCATCAATACTTGGCATGATCCAATTCTTGAGCAAGAAGGCGCGAGATCACTATTTGATGCTGGAGCTCAGGTAGTCATGACCGGAGCAGACACCCCAGCACCTGCTTTGGCTGCTCCTGAAGGCAAATGGGGCATTACCTACGACTACAAAGGCAACTGCACGCTGCCTACCTGCCTCACTTCGATGTATTGGAATTGGGGCGTTATTTATGCAGATATCGTAGAAAAAAGCCGCGCTGGCACGTGGAAGGGTGGATGGGAGTACTTCGATGCGGATTCCGGTGGCTTGGGCTTATATGGCTTCATGGAAGGTGAAACTCTCATGCCCGGCGTCGCTGAGTTGCCCGAGGAAGACCTGCAAATGGTTCGAGATATTCTGGATAAGATGCTGAAGGGCGAATTTACCCGCTTTGATGTCTTCAAAGGTCCGATTATCGATAACCAGGGTAGGCAAATTCTCGCTGATGGCGTCAGCTTGGAACAAGCCGACTTGGATTGTTTTAAAGAATCTGGCGGCCCTTGCAGTATTGGCATGTACTGGTGGTACAAGAACGTCACGGCGGAATTACCGCCTTTATAATAAAGTTACCATTATTTCAGGAGATGACCGTTTGGTCATCTCCTGAAATGTTATGAGTCAGAATGGAATCTGGCTCAATTTAGCAAGAAAAGCCACACTTTACTAATCTTGAGAATACTCTATGGAACATAATATTCCAGACAATCAGATTGCAGTAGAAATGCGGGATATCGTTTTACGTTTCCCCGGTGTTGTAGCCAATGATCATGTTAATTTCACTCTGAAGCGAGGCGAGATCCATGCCCTCTTAGGCGAAAATGGCGCCGGCAAAAGTACACTCATGAACATCTTAGCTGGCTTATATAAGCCAGAATCCGGAACGATCCTCATCAATGGCGAGCCGGTCTCGTTTAATTCCCCTCGCGACGCAATTGCTAAAGGCATTGGCATGGTGCACCAACATTTCATGCTGGTACCTACCCTGACGGTGACTGAAAATGTCCTTTTAGGCTTAAATGAACCCCGCTTTCTCATAAACCTGCCCGAATACGACCGCAAAGTGGCTGAAATAGCTGAGTCTTTCGGAATGAAAGTGGACCCCACTGTTAAGATTTGGCAGCTTTCAGTTGGTGAACAACAACGTGTAGAAATATTAAAAGCGCTTTACCGCGGTGCGCAAATTCTAATCTTGGACGAACCAACTGCGGTGCTGGCTCCCCATGAAATCCAAGATTTGATGAAAACGATGCGCCTGATGGTCAGCGAGGGCAAATCAATCGTGTTTATCAGCCATAAGCTCAATGAAGTGATGCAGGTAGCTGACCGTGTGACGGTGCTTCGCAAGGGCAAAGTGACTGCGGATGGGGTTGACCTCCAGGGTGTTACAAAGGAGAATTTAGCCGAGCTGATGGTCGGGCGGAAGGTGCTTTTTCGCCTCAACAAAAAAGCTCATACTCCAGGCAAAGTTGTGCTGGAACTACAGCATGTCTCTGCCCTCAACAACCGGGGGTTACCAGCCCTAAAAGATGTGAGCCTGCAGGTGCGCGAAGGTGAGATCTTGGGTATTGCCGGCATAGCCGGTAACGGTCAAAGCGAACTGGCAGAGGTCATCACCGGGCTGCGAGTTTGTGAGGGTAAAATCCTCATCAATGGGAAAGATGTAACCAACCAATCCCCCAAAGCCGCGATAAAGCAAGGCACAGCACACATCCCAGAGGACCGCACCGGCGTGGGTACTGCTCCTAACCTTGCTATTACCAGTAATCTCATCATGAAAACTTATGACAGTCCGCCAATTAGTGAAAATTGGCATATCAGCTATTCTGCTGCACAAGAATTTGCTTCTAATTTAAAGCGACAATATGAAATCCAAGCACCAAGTGTCCATACACAAGTGAACAAACTCTCTGGTGGCAACCTGCAAAAGGTCATCCTTGCACGGGAAATTTCCAGTGAACCCCGTTTGATTATCGCCGTGCAGCCTACCCGCGGTTTGGACGTAGGTGCAATCGAAAGCATACAGAACCTTCTGCTCGAACAGCGTGAACATAACGCAGCCATTTTGCTCATATCCGAAGAGCTGGATGAACTTCTGGATCTCTCCGACCGCATTGCAGTGATGTATGAGGGAGAGCTGGTTGGAGAATTCCCGGATGAAGAAGCCGAGCTTAATACCATCGGCTTGATGATGACCGGTGCACTGAGGAGTCCGGTATGAGCTTACCATTTCACTTGCAAGTTGAAAAACGCCTAGAAGAACCTCCGCGCTGGCTGCCCATTGTTACCTCACTCGGCGCCGTTATTCTTTCTTTTCTCATCAGCGGCCTCATTCTACTGCTTATTGGTGGCGACCCAATTAAAACCTTCCAATACTTCTATAACGCAGCTTTCGGCAGCTGGGGCGCGCTTTCCGATGTGATTGTCAAAGCCACACCCCTGCTCCTGATTGGTTTAGGTTGTGGCTTAGCCTTTCGCATGAAGCTATGGAACATTGGCGCAGAAGGTCAGTTTTACATCGGCGCTTTTTGCGCCAGCTTGGTACCACTTGTCCCATTAATGAACATGGAAACTACACCCCGAGCCGTCGTGCTTTTGGTAATGGCACTTTTCGGGATGATCGGTGGAGCGCTTTATGGCTTCATCCCTGGTTTTCTCAAAGCCAAGTTCAACGTGAGCGAGATCATTTCAACGCTGATGCTCAACTACGTGGCTGTCTATTGGAATAATTACTGGATTTACAGCACCTTTAGCGATGCCGGCTTTCAAATGACCAAGATGTTCCCGAAAACTGCATGGCTGCCTCGCTTAGCAGATTTAGCCCAGCAAAACCGCGCCTTTTCAGGCATTACGTTGCATTTAGGAGTTGTTTTCGGTTTAATTACGGCGGTGATTATTTGGCATATCGTCAACCACAGCCGCTGGGGTTACGAGATCACATTGATAGGGGATAACCCCAAAGCAGCTGAATACGCTGGTATCAACATCAAACGTAATATTATTCTGGTATTTATGCTCTCGGGTGCGTTGGCTGGATTAGCTGGGATGTCCGAGGTTAGCGGCGTGGTTCACCGCCTGCAGGAACGCATTTCGACTAACTACGGCTTCTCCGGCGTGATTGTGGCTTGGCTCGCGAAGCTCAATCCCCTTGCCACCATACTGGTTTCTTTTCTCTTTGGCGCTCTTATTGTTGCAGGGCGAGAAATTCAACCTTCTGGATTGTACTTCTTAATCCAAGGCACCATCCTTTTCCTTGTGATCAGCAGTGATGTGCTGTTGCGCTACAGGGTCCGTTTCGAGCGCACTTCCTCGGAGGCTGCATGAACTTTGAAATTATCCTCCGCTCGGGGCTCTCAACGGGAACTATCCTAATTTTTGCTGCCATTGGGGAAATCCTTACCGAGCTTTCTGGCATACAAAACCTCGGCCTCGAGGGAATGATGCTGGTAGGTGCTATGGCAGCGTTTAAAACCTCGCTTGCCACGGGCAACCCTTGGTTTGGTTTACTCGTAGGCATTGCTGCAGGCGGTCTTCTTAGCTTGGCGCATGCAGTTGTAACCATTCATTTTCAAGCCGATCAGGTGGTTAGTGGCTTATCGCTTACCTTTTTGGGCACAGGCTTGGCGCTTGTACTCGGTGAAGGGCTTACCGGACAAAATGCACCGCTTATCCCAAACTTTACCATCCCTTTGCTTTCACAGATCCCTTGGGTTGGGCGTGTTTTCTTTAGTAACCTCAATCTGCTCGTCTATATCGGATATCTATTTATTCCCATAGCTTGGTGGTACATCAATAAAACTCGCCCGGGGTTGCACTTGCGTGCAGTGGGAGAAAAGCCTGCTGCAGCAGATAGCTTAGGCGTCAGCGTTTATGGCACGCGCTACTTGTACACCTTTATCGGAGGTTGCTTGGCAGGTTTGGCAGGCAGTGCTATTAGTATTGCCATATCTCCTGGATGGTATAGCAGCCAGACGACTTCTGGGCAAGGATGGATCGCGGTGGCATTGGTAATCTTTGCTCAATGGAATCCTTTGCGTGCGGCATTAGGCGGATACCTTTTTGGCATGCTACGCCGCTTTATGTTAGATTTGCAAGGACCGATGACATTATTTGGTGCTCCTAATCCTTTCTTCTACAACCACAATCTGGCATTCTTCCTCCAAATGACGCCCTTCTTGTTGACCATCATTGCCCTTGTTTTGGGTTCAGCGGCTTCCCGCCGGCAGCGCATTGGGGCACCAGCAGCTTTAGGCGTTCCCTACGTTCGGGGAGAGCGGGATTAGAAAATATAAATTCGCTTATATTTTGAGATTTTAGTCTGAATTGTGTACTTCCGGTTATTTTTTAACCGAGTAAGCGATTGACTTGTTTTGAGCATTTGACATAAACCTTTACAAGGGTTGGATATTCTGTGTTGCTTCCCATACAATGGGCTTTTGGACCGCAAAAACTGAGGATGCAAGATGTTAATCGAAACAAAAAATGCTAATGCTGCTTCTACACCAGACGAACGCTTGACCTGGTTAGACTTGCTCCGCATTGCAGCTTCCTTTTTAATCGTGATGCTTAACATCACTGCAAACCAGCTCAGAGCTATGCCACTCGAATCACCCGGCTGGCAGGCGGTTAATGTTTACTTAGGATTATCACGCGCAGCTACGCCTCTCTTCACCATGATGAGCGGCGTACTTTTCTTGGGCTTGGGCAAACAGCGCAGCTTGAAACAACTTTTCCAAGGTCCCCTCAAAAAGATTGTCGTAATTTACTTTTTCTGGTCATTTCTCTATGCGGTTTTTACCTTATTCACCCAGAACGCGCTCTTCTCTTCAGGAGTTATCCCAACCCTGCTCAAGCTCACACTGGAAAGTTATGACCACATGTGGTTTCTGCCGATTCTAATAAGCCTCTACCTGATCTCGCCATTCTTACAGCTAATCTTGGATCAGAGCGATAAAGCTATCATAGGATATGGAGTTGCTTTATTGGTAGTCGGTTTGATCGGGCACACCTTTTCGATGGGTTGGGATTTTCTACCCTTTGCTGAACCTTTACAGACTTTTGTGGCTAAGTTCCCGATTGGGCATCTGATGTTGTTTGCTGGTTACTTCTTACTCGGTAACGTTATCGACCATTACTTCAAGCCTAATCAGCTGACCAGATGGTTGCTGTATCTAGCTCTACCAGTTGGCGTGTTACTCAACTCTAGCCTGACGCATTTTGCTTCTCAACAAGCGGGTGAAACCACTTTAACTTTTTCTACGCCACTTTCATTAATGACTTTTATGGTGGCGGTACCTATTTTTTGGCTCTTCCAGAATAAGATCAGACAGATTTCGTTTTCCACTAACACGAAAAAGCTGTTTGCCACAATTGCGAGACAAACCTTAGGGGTCTATCTCATTCATCCGATGGTACTCTTTGGTTTGGACAAGCTCTTCCATTTCACACTTCTCAGCTTTAACCCCATTTTTTCGGTGCCTGTACTGACACTGCTTGCTTTCAGCCTAAGCGCCCTGATTATATATGGGCTCAAAAGGCTGCCATTTCTTTGTTGGATTGCCTGAAAGTGTTGTTAGCGCGCTTTTTTAGCTTTTATTTCAGCTTTCTAAGGGTAAGCTTCAAAGCGCAAATTCCATTTCTTTTTAAAACAAGGCAGAAAGCTGCTTAGAGTATAATTTAGGGCACATCAAGCTCACCTTAACACTAGAAAGGGATATTCATGTTCTCAAATTTTCAGGACGCATTGGCTTTCATTCGTGGAAACAGCATCGAGCTTATTGATCTGCTCTATGGTGACCTATGGGGTCAGCTTCATCACGTGACAATCACAAATCGTGAGTTCACAGCCGAGCTCATGTCTGAAGGGGTTGGCTTCGATGGCTCCAGCGTGGGTTTCAAACATGTGCACTCTGGCGACATGGTGCTCAAGCCGGATCTCGCTACGGGTTTTATCGATCCGTTTCATGAACAGCCAACTTTGGCTTTTTTATGCAATATTTTTGAAGCAGATACCAAAGAACGATACCAATTTGACCCGAGAGAAATTGCTATACGCACTGAAAAGTTCTTGCAAGATAGCGGCATTGCCGATTGCAGCCTATGGGGACCTGAATTCGAATTTTACATTTTCGACCGCGTAACTCTCAAAAACAGCCCATCCCTGAGCTTATGCCAAATTGACTCTGGTGAGGCTAATTGGGGTGATCTCGTCAACCCTAATGGTTATGCTTTACCAGACAATCACGGTTACCATGCAGCGCCACCTTGTGATCACTACTTTGAGCTGCGCGATCGGATCGTCGTGACCCTCGAAAAAATGGGTATTCCTGTCAAATATCACCACCATGAGGTAGGAGGTCCAGGCCAATCCGAAATCGAAACGCCACTGCTGGGTATCATTCAAGCGGGCGATGCGGCACTCCTTATCAAGTATGTAGTCAAGATGACTGCGATGCTTGCTGGTAAAACTGCTACCTTTTTACCTAAGCCAATTTATGGATTAGCCGGGAGCAGTACCCACTATCATCAGCTTTTGCAAAAAAATGATCAGAACAGCTTTTACGATTCAGAGGGTTTTTCTTTGCTAAGTCAAACCGCAATGCATTACATTGGCGGCTTGCTCACCCACGCCCCAGCGGTCATGGCTTTTACGAATCCTAGCTCAAATTCTTATCGACGGCTTGTACCAGGCTTCGAGGCACCAATCAAAGCCATTTTTTCAGCCGGCAACCGCAGCGCTGCTATTCGCATTCCTAAATACGCAACGCAACCCAAGGCTGTACGCATGGAATTCCGACCGCCAGATGCCACCGGAAATGCATATCTTTCCATGGCTGCCATGCTGTTAGCTGGGATAGACGGCATACAACATCAAATTGACCCGACAGAAGCTGGCTTTGGGCCAATCAATGAGAATATATTCGATTGGCCGGAGGAAAAACGCGCCAAGATTAAATCCTTGCCTACCTCTGTGGAAGCAGCAATGCAAGCACTCGAGAGTGACTCAGCATTCCTTAAGGCTGGTGGCATTTTTGATGACACCCTGATCCAGACTTGGACGACAGTAAAACGCAAAGAAGCTGAAAACGTCAACCAGCACCCTACCCCATTCGAAATTGAAAACTATTATGATTGCTGATGTTGTTTTATATGGCGAGGTCCGATCTAATTTTTAGCCTTTCCTAGAGCTCAAATTAAATCTTGGCGACCGGCTGCCTTCAAGCGCTCCACAATTTGCCGCACTTCTTGTACGCGGTCCTTGTGGCAAATCAGCAGAGCATCGGATGTATCAACGATCACCACATCCTCCAAGCCAATCGCTGCAATCAGGCGTTTATCGGCTAATACAAAGGTGTTCTGACAGTCCATAAGCATCACATCTCCCCGCTGGGCATTGCCATGCTCATCTTGTGGGAAAAGTCGCTTGAGGCTCAACCAATTGCCCACATCAGCCCAATCAATATCCACAGGAAGAACAGCAACGCGCTCAGCTTTTTCCATGATGCCATAATCGATTGTTTGCTTCTTTACTTGTGGCCAAATTTGAGCTAAGGTATCAGAATAAGCATCGCTTCCTATCGTTTGTGCGATCTTTACGACTTGCTGGTACAGCTCAGGCATTAATGTTTCAAATGCGTTCAAGAT
>DMCS01000060.1:14264-14941 GCA_003445715.1 Candidatus Mesolinea sp.
AATGTGACCAAGTAGTCATCTTGTGCCACGCGCAATGCAGCTGCCAAAGCCTGGCGAAATATTTGCTGTTTTCCGATGTAATGGTCAGCTGTTAGCACAGCCATTGACGCTTGAGGATCTCTTGCAAAAAGATGAATTGCAGCCAAAGCGATTGCCGAAGCGGTGCCTCTGCCTTCAGGCTCGAGAATGAAATTTTCAGGTGGAATTTCTGGTACCTGCTCTGCTAAAGCAGTAGCATGTTCCGCGCCAGCAACGACGAAGATTTGCTGTGGCGAAAACAGCGGCGTCAAACGCTCGACTGCAATCTGAAACATGCTTTTGTGGTTATAAAGTGCCAAGGCAGTTTTAGGCAAACGTTCTCGTGAAATTGGCCAAAGCCGCGTGCCAGCTCCTCCAGCCATAATGACAGCATAATTCATCGTATCACCTCTGTAAATCGCCTTTCATTATAGCTTATTCCTCTTTTCAACTCAGATAGATGCCCATGTTTAGGAGGCTAAAATGCCGTGTGTCATATGTTTGTTTCTTCTCGGCTATAAATCAAGAAGATAATTTTAACCTAAGCCAATCTACAGCTTTTCTTTCCTGATTATAACTATGCGCATTATTAAATAAATGCATCCTTCATTAACTAAATCCATCCCACATACATTGATTAATCTTCATTTCTTTCTCTA
>DMCS01000060.1:15149-22850 GCA_003445715.1 Candidatus Mesolinea sp.
CAATACTAACTTATACTTTTTGGACTTATCTCAAGGTTATCCATTAAACGTTGGAGTAACCTTTGTTGCGCTTGTAAGTCAGTTTCAGATTGCAAAAGGGCATTCAGTTCTTCAGCCCCAGGCACCTCGTTCGGTAACCATCCAAAATATCCGCCTTCTAATCGCTTTTGCGTCTGCACCAAAAGATCTGCCAGTTCCTGCCCAGTCAACGAAGCTAAGCGGGCAGATGGTCCACCGGCATCAAAACCCAATTCCAAAGTGCGGTTAACGGCAAAGCTTAATGGATTGCGAATCTCAGAGGTGAGACTTCCATAGATCAGCCAAGAGAGAAAACATTGCTCAGCATGCCGATCTTGGATTTGTATTCTCAAGATAGGGTTTATGCGCTCTAAAATGATGGTCAAATCAATAGTGTTAACAAATTTCTCCCTTCCCACCTCATTGGAAATGGGATTAAATGGTTCTAATGCTACGCTGGTATCTGGAGGTAGGATATATTTAGAAAAGAATTGGGTATCTTTAAGCTTATAAAGTATATTAATTATCGCCTCAAACTGACATATTTCATTAGTAACAAGAATCTCAAAATGACAATTTAATACATCGACTAAGGTATCAAAATGATATATTAACTTCGTATCTAAAGTCTCATTCTGACAAATTCCTTCTCGAGCTAAGGTCTCAAAATGACATAAATGCATTGGGCTGTGGCGCGCTGCACGAAGGAGTAAGGTATAAACAACCGGTTCTTTCACAAATGCCTCCCAAACTGGAGGGGTCATCCTTTGATCGGGTTCTAACAAGAAACCATACACAGCTCCTTGCAGAATCTCGTCTGACTGCGTGAGTTGAACTTCGCTTACCCTTAATTGCCAATCGGTTCCCGATTCACTTTGACGGGTGGCGATGCGGCAAAGATATTGGCCAGCTAACTCGCGGTTCGTCGTACGCCAATTGCGTGTGTATTCTGATTGTGTCTTGACTGTGTTTTTACGTGGTCTACCGCGTGCGCTAGGTTTTAGTTGGGGGATACGTTTAGGAAGTGTCTCCGAGCTGATCCACTTCTGCAAGGTCTCCAAACCACCGGGTACCCAAAAGGTATTTCGGTCTTTACCATGCGCCCAGTCAATGTAACAACAATTTCTGCTCATCAAGTAAAGCATACCCAAATCACTGCCTAACTCGGGAAGAACACGACGGAACCAATACCACGGAACAGCGAGGAAACTTTCAGGGCGAATTAAATGTGCAGCAAGGCGATCGCATAAAGCAGCTTGTGTTGAAGAAAGTTTGTCAAGCCCGCAAGCAGATTGAAAAACCTCGTGAACTGAAGCGGCATCAGAAAAGCGCTGAATATCAGAATCGTCTGGTGTACGGAATGGAAAGGCGAGAATATTACCCCGGGGGCTTTCCAATGCCCGAGTCAACAAGTCAGAAGGTTCCAGACCAACCTGATTTGCTTTGAACCAGGCGTATAGATCCTGCGCATCTCCAGGAGTTAGCAACATTCCGCGATAAGTGTAGGTGTTAGGAGCTCGGGTAACCTTGCCATCTATAAAGTGGTGCACTGGTTCAGCGCGGCGTACAAACCAGTCCATATGCCCCGATTTAAAAATACGGAAAAAAGTAGCCCTACTGATAACATTACCGAGCATATCCAGAAGGGAATTTACATCAATCGTTACAGCATCTCCAAACTTTGGATAGAGTTGATCAGCACCATGCTCTCGCGAGGCACGGTAGAATGCCTGACGCAATGCTGTGGCAATGAGAACTGCACTCGAACCCACATAGGGAACAAAACGTAATAAATATGCGGGAACCGCAACGATTGACTCTGGAGAAATGATGGCTTCGGTAACATTTGAGGCACCAATATCTATATTAAATGCCTCTTCTGTTTTTGGGGTAACTGTGCCCATGGGCACAGTTGAGCGTAGGGATAACTTTAGCCGTTTTCCTGTGACATCCTGAACTACTGTATCAATCAGCGGGTAATATTGGCACAGTTTGGCATAGAATCTGGGCTCTGCGGTTAGGGTATAAGCTCCATCAAAATCCACTACCACAGAATCAAGTAAGTTTCGGAGCTCCGGGACTGCTTTAGTCTCTAACTCTGCGCAGATTTGTTGCCAGGCATCGATGATAGTGTCACTCATGACGTTATAAGAAAATTCGAAAATAACTAAATCCGAGAAGACAGATTAGGGATCGAAAGGATGTTTTTACGCTCCTCCAAAACGATCGAAAGGTAGTCTGAAGCTAAGAATAACGCTTCTGTCAGAGAGCCGTGTGAACTCTCGGAAATCTCTAAAGCTGTGGATTCCGGTAAAATCGAAAGAGGGTCAGACAGACCAGCCATACGGCAGCGCACATAAAGCAAACTAGCGATTTCCTGTACGCTAGGAGAACGAAAAGGTACATATAGCCCTAAGAACTGGCTGAGGTTGCCAATATTACTAACCGTGTTGTTTAAATCTTGTAAAAATATAATTGTACGAATCTTTTTTTGATGTTCGACAGACCAATCCAGAAGTTGGGTGAGATATTCTTGATCCACCGGAGGACCATCGAGGACAAGTAAAAGTTGGTCAGCGCTTTGCTCTAGGCGATTATATATATTCTCGATACGGCTTGCATTGGAGCGTGCTGAATGAATGCCTAAGGTATCAATCACTGCCATCAGAAAGTGGCGTGGTTCAGTTAAGGTATTTGTATTCAGGTAAAGCCCAAACACAGTACCGCGATTTTCTAACAGGAAATGCGTTTCGGCGAGCTTCATTGCCAGCATACTTTTACCACTACCTACTGGACCGGAGACAACGCCAAGGTTTTTATAAGGGTCTTTTTGGTCACTAAGGAAGCCGTGGACAACTTCCAGGACATTGCGCTGCTCACTGAGGTTGGCGTAGAAGAATCGTGTATCTTGATAGTGGATAAAAGGATGCTCTAAAAATCCGGCTTGAAGAAGATCAGGTGTAGTAATCATGATTCATGACGCTCCGTCTTTTAGTAAATAGATTAGCATGCGGAAGCGATTAAGTCAAGTACATAAGGAAATAAGCCTACTTATGCGAAGTGCTAGTAAAAATAAATTATTAATGAATTGCGCCTTGTATTTACCGCAAAATAATGTAAAATGGAAGAGATTAAATCATCCTCAATTATGTAAGAGGTTAACGAATGTCAATTATATCCCTAATTAATCGTAAAGGTGGAGTGGGTAAATCCACCATAAGTATAAACCTGGCGGCTGGCTTAGCAACATATGAATCACGAAAACCGGGCAGCAAACCGGTTTTATTGATCGACATGGACGATCAGCTTAGCGCAACGATTACCGCCATGGGAGGGGGCTTAAATGATCAATTTGTACCCATGATTACTGCGGAAAATAACTTTCCTTCCGCATTGATTAATGGATATGGTGCCACTGAAACAATAATTGATAACTCCCTTCTTCCAAGAAAACGTGATGAAAAAGTCAAGATTTTTAAGACGAACAAAGCTCGTATGGAGAACTTAGACGCTGAGTTGAAAACACGGGAGGATCCTGAGCTTCAATTGACCTATTTTTTAGAGCCAATCAAAAATGATTTTTCATTCATAATTATCGATAACCCCCCATCTGCCGGCATTGTCCCAATGAACTCACTAGTTGCTAGTACCCATGTGCTCATTCCGATTGAACCAGACGGATTGAGCCTGATCGGTTTGGCAGATATTCTTCGTATGATTGAGGGTGTACGAAAAACCATTAATCCCGAATTAAAAATTTTGGGAATTATTCCATCCCGGTTTAGGATGGTTCGCAGGCAATCCCGCGACGTTATTGAAGATATGGAGCGACTGTATGGACATCTTTTACTTCCTTATGTGAAAGATTTAGCTGAAATTTCTGCAGCTACAACAGCTGGATATGACATATTTTCTTTTACTAATGAGAAATCGCAGGCATATCGTTGTGTATCAAATCTAGTCGATGCCGTTTTAGGAAAATTAGGAGCATGAAGTATCGACAATATACTGTGCCCATGGGCACAGTTTTAGGACAAGATGAGAATCGTGTGCCCATGGGCACAATGGCTTTACCGGAAGCAGATAACATCACAAGGAGTTAGTGAGATGGCAGAAACGAAAAAGAAAGGCTTTGGAGATTTAATTAGCATCACGAGTGAGGCTTTTAACGCGAGCACAGCCGAAGCCGAAATACCCGAAGAACAAGCTCCCAAAATTATCAGCAACAGGCAGAGCGTTTATCGCGTTCCGCTATCGATGATCAAACCTGATCGCTTTCAGGCTCGGTTTCTATTGCCATTTGAACTGCGAGAGGATTTCTTCCGGCAAGAAATTAATTGGGAAGAAACGGTGCGAAAATGGATGGCTTTGGCTGAAAAAGACCGTTTGGTCCGTCGTGAAATAGAAGAACTGATTACATTGGGGGATTCGTTACATGATACTGGTCAGGTCAAACCCATTACAGGTCAAGTTGTAAATGAGGATGGACGCGATATATTTAAAATGTTGACGGGTGAGCGGCGGTTTTGGGCTACAGCTTTCCAAGCAGTGCTTAGCGGGCAAAAAGACGAGCCTTACGTTTTAGCCATCATTGATAATCAACCAAGCTTGGAAAAACAAATCGCAGAGAACATTGCCTACAAAGCGTTGACGCCAGTCGGTAAAGCGCGAGCAGCGGCAAGGATTGTTTTAGAGGCAAATGGCATTCAGCCTAATGAATCTTTAGACGAATACAGCTACTTTCGTCAAGTTTTTGAGGTGCGATTAAGCGATGAAACCAAAGACACCTTACTCAAGACTTTGCAGTTAGAACGCACTTATTACGGCCGCCTCATGAAGTTCTTCGAACTCCCCCAGGATTTATTGGAGATTTGTGACCGCTCAGAAATGCCAGAGCGAGTATTACGCGAAATTATGCAATATGATGCCAAATATTGGCACGCAGCTGTGCACTATTATGCCGAGCATGACGGCCGCACTTATCAGGATGTGCATGCATTTCTCGAGCGCATATCGGGTCGCGAGAAAACACGCAAGGTACGTCTACCCACAGACCCAGCAACCAAGTCGGCTCGATCATTGAAGCGTGTATTCTTAAACCTGGATGAGCTGCCGCAGGAAGACAAGTTGGGTTCAATAGCTGATGCGCTCGTCAGTGAGATCGATCCCGATGATGCCCGCCGGATAATTGATCAGATGGAACAACTCACCGAAGCACTGAAGGTTCGGATAAATAATCTTAAGTAATATAAATTCTTGTATCCCCCAGGCATACCGACGCCTGGGTTTTTTATATAGCCCCTAAGTCAAATATGTCCAAAATAATTGATGGATGACACGATGGGATTTAATTTCAACGTATCAAAATGACAAATTGTGTTTATTTGCTAATCTCCGTCATGGAATGTAACAATAAATGGGGTGCACTGCACATATCAAAATTAGTTGGACTTGAAATGAGGAGTTTACGCTTTGTAAAGAATAATTTGATTTAAAATACTAATGCGTATAGGTATTCTAATAAAACAAGTGAATGCTACATCTTGGCACTGATATTGCATCTCATTAAACAATATGTTTCGTAAATCATTGATCAGTCTTATATGCTGATTGATTAGGAGGATGAGATTATGTCACGTGCGTTTGGTGTGGATATCAGCCGATACCAGTCGAGCCAGGATGGATCCAAAAAACAAAACTTTGATGCCTTGAAGGCTCATACTGAGGAAGTGGTTTTCATCGCTGCTCGCGCAGGCATTTCATGGAATTATGAAGATCCAATGTTCGATTATTACTGGAGCGAGATGGCACGCATCAAAGTATGCCGCATTGCTTACTATGTGATTTACTTTGGGGAAAGTGCTCTGGCTCAGATGGATTTTCTATTTAAAGTTCTTGATAAACAGGTTAATTGGGAACATGACCGCTTAGCGTTTGACCTGGAGGTAGCCAGCATTAATCCACGCGCGCGGATCACTGCCACAACCCAAAAATGCCTTGATATTTGCCGCTCCCGTACGGGTAGATACCCCATTTGCTATTCTAGAGCCTCCTGGGTTAATGCTTATCTCTCTATTAATCAACTACCCAAATTAGATTGGTGGTTAGCTACCTATCGTAAAACCTTACCATACCCACTTTTTACCCCCGAACATCCTGGACCACCTACCTTGCCCTATGGGGTGGATACCTACCTTATTCATCAAACCGGAGATAAAACCAAAGGCATTGGTTCAGTCAGCCGATATATGGACTATGACCGCTGGAATGGCACTAAAACCGATGTATTGCGATATTTTAATAATCCCGATTATGGAAACCCTCCCGAGGATAACCCAGCTAAAGTCCTATTTCGGGCACGTTGTGTGGTCACCGCGCTATATACGCGTGAAGGTCCCGGTATCAACTATAAAGCAGTAGGATCCCTGAGCTTTGGACAAGAAGTCGATGTGTATGAAGTGAAAAACGAATGGTTCCGCATCAATCCGACAGCGTCTATTTGGTGCTCAGGGAAGTCCCAATATATGCGTCGGCTTGACCCCAATCAAACCCCCGAACCTCTTTTCAAAGCGAAGGTGATTGTCAGTGCTTTATACAAGCGCAAAGGACCGGGAAAGAATTATGATATCTTGGGTTATTTGGTTAAGGGAGAAGTGGTAAACGTATATGAAATAAAAGACGGTTGGTATCGTATCGATCCAACGGACCAAGTTTGGTGTTGTGGAACGCCTCAATACATGACAAGGCAATGAAATTCCCTTAAGAATCGAAAAGACGGCCAAAAAAGGCCGTCTTTCACGATTAATAAAACAGATTAGAGTCCGCTTAGTATATTGCCTAAAGCAAGCAAAACAAAAGCAGCGAAAACGAGCCAGAATGCGAATGGGGTTACTGCAGCAATTATATCCAGATAACCCAGCAATCCAATTACGGCTACTACAACAGCGATGATAAAGGTTAGGAATTTAGGAGCACTTAGGTTCATGGTATCCTCCTTAGGACAGAAAAAAGGTTTGGACTTACTTATAAAAAATATATTATATTTTTTATTGGTTGTCAAGTAAAAGTTTTGAGGATGTCTGAAAAACGCAAATAAAGTTGACCCTAAAAGAGAAATGTGATTCAATTTAGCATAATTCAGCCAGTGAGATAGATGAGATGGAGACTTACGCTTTGTCGAAAATAGAACGTAATATTTTTGGTGGGATTATTCTTAAGATTTGCTCAAACCAGCAGATCAAATATGGAGCTGCGGAACACCATAATATATACAGAATGTTTAAGGAAAAAATAAGCTGACTGGACAAGTCAGCTTTTACATATATTGCTTACAGCTGCTCACTTATAAAAGTAGAAACAGCCGTTTCAAATTTTTATTCAAATTGGAGGACCGACACAAATTGGTTTATTCAGTCGGTTTATTGCTAGACAAACCAATAGTAATGCCCAAATTACCCAAGAAAAGAAGAACAAAACCTGCAAATAGAAGCCAAAATCCGGGTAAATCGAGAACGTTCAGCTGTCCTAATAAGCCGGCAATTGCCAATGCAGCGGATACGATAAATGTAATTATTGTGGGTGTGCTAATTTTCATGTGAGCTCCTTTCATTTGTATATTATTTGCTTTCATCTAATATTATATCATAAACCGATCACATTGTTGGGTAAAGTCTTATATAGTGG
>DMCS01000053.1 GCA_003445715.1 Candidatus Mesolinea sp.
TGCGGAGGACAGGCGAGTCGCGCTAGATTATTGTTAAAATATCTACGCGCAAATTAGGTTAATTTTGTTTGCCTACAAAATTATATAATTCAAGGATTAGCCCAAACGGAGGTTCCTGTGGTTCAACCAACGTCGTTAGAAAAAGAGTTTCATCAAGCAATGGTCCAAATTTACCATAAAGCAAAAGAGGAATGCGGCTACAATGCCACCCGCTTCCTTCAGATGGTCGCAAACGACGGCGGCCTCAAAGCAGCAAAGAAATTACTTGCCACACCCTACCCTTCAGAGGGTTTTGTGAAGCTTTGGGAAAACCGGCGTCTGGATCTCTCCATGGAAAATCTGGTCCTAAACCCAAAATACCGCTCACTTTTTACCGAACAGGAAATTGAGATTGCTAGAGAACGGCTTAACACCTATGGCTTTACTCCAAAAGAAGTTTAAGGCTACAATGGGATAAGCTCAATCCTATATAAACAGATTTTCATAGCTCTTCACACCTGTATTAATAAATACGATCAAGACTAGGCGCCTAGCCTTGATCGTTGTTCAACCTTAGAGTTTTGTCTTGACTTACTCTTCAAACACCTCGTCCAACATGGCTTGCACGATCTCCTCTGGCGGGAAAGGCAACTCCTCTTGTGAAAACATCAGGACCGAGAGTAAAGGCATGTCCTTCACGAATTCAAGGGTTCCCATTTCGATTCCGCTTTCAGTATCTTCGAGGTCTTTGACGTCTTTTTGCGGACCTCGGGCGATCATTTGCTCGATTATGGGCGCTATTACCGCCTTTCCGCGCGGATCTTCCATCCATTCGGCAATGGTCGATTCCTTATTCAGCAGGCTGGGCAGAACTAGTGTTGATTCCAAATTTACGTTTACCTTCTGGCGGATATCAGCAGAGGAAGCGCCGACCAAGATTTCAAATTCGCCGCTCTCGGTAATCCAGCGATGATAGCCTGGATGATAAAAGGCGAACGCCCTAAAATCTAAGGGAATGCTCACAGTTTTAGTCTCGCCAGGTTGCAGCTCTATTTTCGCAAAGCCTTTAAGTTCTTGCTTGGGTCGGCGTAGACTGCATTTCTGATCGTGCACATAAACTTGCACAATCTCCTTCCCAGCAACCTCACCCACGTTCTTGATATCTACCGAAACCACCACGCCATCAACATCCTTGAAGTTCTCCTGCGAAACCCTGAGATTACTATATTCAAAGCTCGTATAGCTCAGCCCAAACCCGAACGGGAATTGTACTGGAATTTGCTTCTCATCATAGTATCGGTAGCCAATAAATAAACCTTCGCCATAGCGTACTTTGCCAGCCTCCCCCGGCCAATTGATGTACGCCGGCGTATCTTCAAGTCGGATTGGAAAAGTCTCAGAAAGCTTGCCGCTAGGGCAAACCTTGCCAAACAAAATATCGGCTACAGCAGCCCCACCTGCTTGACCCATCAGCCAACCTTCCAGCACAGCATTAACGCCCTCAATCCAATCTTGCATCGCGACGGCAGCACCGTTATTGAGCACGACGACACATTGAGGTTGAGCTTTACTAACAGCCTTAATGAGCGCCACCTGCTGCTGAGTGAGGTCAATATTCTGGCGGTCATAGCCTTCAGATTCGATATATGTTGGCAAAGCAATGAAGAGGATGGCTGCATCGGCTGCAACTGCTTCTGCTACCGCGGCATCAATGAGATCCTGCCGAAAATCCTCACCCTTGGTGTAACCCTCCGCATAAGTAAATTCCACATGGCTAGCGACTTTCTTCAATTCTCCGAGTGGTATGGATACTTGCGTAGGGTTCACATGCGAGCTCCCGCCGCCTTGAAAATGTGGAGACTGCGCTCCGCGGCCAATCACAGCAATTTTGCGCTGACTCTTTAGCGGGAGCAAGCCATTGTTCTTCAGCAGGACCATACCCTCAGAAGCAATTTTCCTTGCCAGCTGATGATGCCCTTCTTGGTCAAATTCGCCACC
Source organism: Candidatus Mesolinea sp. (assembly GCA_003445715.1). Taxonomy (GTDB): domain Bacteria; phylum Chloroflexota; class Anaerolineae; order Anaerolineales; family Anaerolineaceae; genus Mesolinea. The sequence continues at coordinate 1,978 of DMCS01000053.1, forward strand.
CTTAGTTGTTTGCTGAGCTTTAAAGATAATTTTCAGAATGCGCCGCACGGATTCCTCCACAACAGCCTCGTCAAGCTCCCCTTTGCGAACAGCCTCCACAGCTGCTCTTACCCGTGCTTCTTGAGGACCTGGCATCTCAAGATCAAGCCCGCCCTTGAACGATGCTACCCGGTCGTGCACCGCACCCCAATCGGATACCACCAAACCTTCAAAGCCCCAATCCTGCTTGAGGATCCTAGTGAGCAGCTCATAATTCTCGGAGGCATATGTACCATTCAGTTTGTTATAAGAGCACATCACCGTCCAAGGTTTGGCTTGTTTGACCGCCTTTTCAAAGGCTGTCAAGTAAATCTCGTGCAAGGTGCGCTCATCAATTTCCGAGCTAATCGAGAAGCGCTGATATTCCTGATTATTCCCCGCAAAGTGCTTCAGCGAGGTGCCCACACCACGCTTCTGCACGCCTTCGATATAGTTAGCAGCCATCTCTCCTGCCAAGTACGGATCTTCGGAGAAGTATTCAAAGTTACGCCCACAAAGCGGGGAGCGTTTCATATTCGTGCCTGGTCCTAGTATCACATCCACGTTTTGCGCAATGCACTCCTCTGCAATGGCTTCGCCCATTTGTTGCACCAATTCAGTGTTCCAGGTGGAAGAAACACAGGAAGCAGTCGGGAAACATGTGGCTGGCAGACTCTGCTGATTAGGATCGCTCATATCTGGCACGCGGCGCAATCCGTGTGGGCCATCCGATACTGTCATCGAGGGCACACCTAAGCGCTCGATCGGCGTGGTATTCCAGAATGAAGCTCCGATGCACAATCCAACTTTCTCTTCCAAGGTCATTTGCTTAATGATTTCTTCGATTTGATCTGTCATTTATCTCTCCTATTTTTATATATTTGACGCATGTGCGTAAGTGTCATACACAGAGCGTGTTTTCAACGCGGATCTGATTTCTGCTGCCTGCCAGCCGGCTGGAACCGGGAAAGTGACCTCAAGTGACCGGTTGACTGGCAAATCAAAGTAATTATTGCTGAACACAGCATCCGCTCCTTCGAGTGTCAACTCAACGAGACGTGCCAGCGAAGCAGCATTTAGGGTGATATGCGCGGTTTCATTTTCAACTTTAACTTGAGTGCTGATCGCTGGATCCTTGAGTTCTAAGTATTTGGTTGGCGCAAAATATGCTGTCTGCCGGCTCACCATTCGTTCCCCCTCCCAAAACTCAGCGATGAATACCAGATTTCTAATGAGATCTGGGTCATCCTTCAAAATGCCGGAAAAATCCACTTCACAGATCTTTACGGCTCGCATGGGCTCAGCGCTGACCTTTTGATAGCCCGTCTTGGCTACATCCCCATCCAATGTCTCGAGCGACCAGGTGAGCGTGCCCTCCCAAGGTTCGCGCAGCTCGTTGGTGAGGTAGACTGTCTGAACCGGCGGTGAATCTTCTATAGAAAGCAAAACCGAGTCATAAAAGCGCTTGGCAGCATAGTGGAGCGCTTTCCAGCGGCCAAAGTAATCTAAGCTGGACCACGAAGCAACCGGCCAGCAGTCATTGAGCTGCCAATAGAGGATCCCAGAGACCCGCTCTGGATGCCGGCGCCAATGCTCAGCGCCATAACGAATGCCCTCCGCCTGCAAGACCATGCTCAGATAAACCAAGGATTCAAAATCCTTAGGCAGCCGAAAGCTATCGAGCATTTGGGCGATGATCAGTTGATTGCCGCTGGCATTTTTCTGGTGACACTCCATAATATAGGAAGTCATATTCCAGTCTTTTTCCTCCGCAAAGCTGCGGATGGTCTCCATTGGCGGGAGTGCCTGAAAACCAAACTCACTCATAAACCGCGGCAGCTGCGTGCGGTAGGCGCTGAATGGCTTGCGCCCATGCCAAACTTCCCAGTAATGAGAGTCCCCTTGTTCTTGCCCGTTAGGATCCTGAAAAGCCACCCCAGAAGAAGGCGAGCTAGGCCAATAAGCGTGATCTGGATCCACAGAGGCTATCCACGCGGGCAGAAGTTGATGAAAAAACTGAGTGTAAGCAGCTTTGATCGGTTCGAGGTTTATTCCAGGCCATTCCCAACCGACTAAGCCCCATTCCATTTCATTATTGCCGCACCACAATGCTAAGCTGGCGTGATGACGGAGCCGTTGAACGTTTTCCAATACCTCCTGGTGAACATTTTCCAGAAATTCGGGCTCATCCAGCGGATAAACGCTGCAGGAAAAGATGCACTCCTGCCAGACCAAAATTCCTAAGCGGTCGCAGATGTCATAAAAGCGGTCATCTTCATAGAACCCGCCGCCCCAGACACGGAGCATATTCTGGTGCGTGAGTGCGGCATCGCCGAGCAGCTTTTCTAGCTTTTCAGACGTGATCCGGGTTGGAAAAGAATCCGCTGGGATCCAATTGGAACCTTTAGCAATAATAGGCTGCCCGTTGACTACAAAAGTAAAAGATTTTCCCCAAGCATCCGGTTCCTGGCGCAGCTCAACCGTTCTCAATCCGATTTGATAGTGTTTCTCATCTTCGGTTTGCTCGCCTCTCAGGCTGATCTGCACTTGATAGAGCGGTTGCTCTCCATAACCATTGGGCCACCAAAGCTGTGGATGATCAATGATAATGACAGCATTTGCTTTGTGGGTTTCATCAACAGAAGCTGCTGTCTCCCATACTTCGCCTGTTGGAGAAGTAACTTGCATGAAAACGTCATATTCTCGTTGCTGCCAGGCTTGGATAGCAACCTCTGCCTCCAGCCGCACCT
>DMCS01000082.1:0-3998 GCA_003445715.1 Candidatus Mesolinea sp.
CTTGCAGGGCTTGGGCAGTATCCTGATCAGTCTGCAGGGCATGATGAAAGTTCTGCAAAGCAGCGCGCTGGTCGGCGTTCAGCTTCATCGTTGCGCCTAGCTCCCTGGGCACCTCAATGGAAATATACGCATATTCGATCCATGGAATAGGCCAGTTTTCTTGCTGTGCTTGCGCACGCAGTGCTTCCAGATCGGTGGCGCGCTGCAAGGCGTCGGCGCAAGTATAGAGCCTGCCCAGCCACACTGGCTGGCTGAGGCTTGCCGCAACGGTGGGCTTAGCCGAGAGGAGTTCCTCAGCAAAGCGCGTGAGAGTTTGTCCGGGCTCGGGTCCATTTGAAAGCTTCTCCACCCAGCTTTGCAAAGCGCAGATCCCCGCGTCAAGTTGCTGCAGATAGGGCATGGACGGCTCCAATAGAAAGAGCTCCTGCACTATGTGCCGGCAGGCTTCCAAATCCCCGTCAGACCAAGCGGCGAAAAACTCGCGCAGCTTGTTAAGCAGGAGGCTCAAAGCTTTGGGCAACTCGCGTGGAAAGGGGAGCAAGCTGATTGCCGGCGAACGTAAGAGCCCCCTTAGGGTGAGGAGTTTATCGCCTAGCATCTCACCCGGACCAAGTTGCTGCCAACCTGCAAGTAAGGCGTCCAGCTGAGCTGAAAAACGCTCCAGCTCAGCGGTAAGGGCGTCGCTCTGATTGTTCTTTGCATGATGATGAATAAGCTGCAAATGAGCTTCATCCTGCAAGGGGATGAGCTGATGGTAAATCGGAGTTATATAAGCGTTTGGCACGCCTGCAGCATTGCGCATTTGGGTTTGCAAGGCGGAGAGGCGTGTTGGGTTATTGGCACGCTCACGAATGCCTTCGAGCAGCCAGAGGGCTCCAGCCCAATCAGCCGAAAGGACCATGATAAGAAGTTCTGCAAAAATGGGGTTTTGGCGGGCATCTTTCAGCGCAAGCAGGTATTCTGCGATTTTCCAGACGTCTCCCAGCTCGGCTGGCAGGTGCTGCCTAATAAGCGCAAGCAAACCTTCGAGAGCAGTAAAATCCTTATTTTGCGCGTAGCCAATAGCAAGCTGCTGAATAGCTTGCAAACTGGCATCCTTCTCTACCGGTACACCTAACGACTCTAGCGAATTCTTGAGCTCAAGCAGTGCACCCAGCTCATCTACGTTGTGGATGGACCGAACCTGCTTGCGGAAGAGCACCTGATAGTCAACCACGCGCATGGAAAGAGAAGAAAGCAGATATTCCGTGCGCAGCTGCAGCTGAGTCAAGTCTTCTTTCGTTATGTCAGTAGCGCTGGGAGGCCAATCAAGCTCGGCAATGAGCCCAGGTGCAATTTGGTTGAGCAGCAAATTGCCTTCGCTAATGAACTGCTGATAGTCCAACCAAGCTGGATCTTGGCCGTTGGTTGAGGGATGAGCAGACAGAAATAAACCATTCCCCCAGTCGATAAACGAGAGTTTTCCGTTGGCTTCATCCCAAAAAATATGCTCCATTTTGACGTCGTTCCAGGCGATTCCACGTTCGTGCACACGCTCGAGTAGCAAAAAGAGCCCGGAGAGTACCCGCAACACCAGCACATGCGAGAGGGAGACGTCTTCTTGAAGCCGTTGTTTGAGGAGATTAGAGATCGCAACGCCAGAGACTTCTTCGCTCACGATGAATAGGGAAGCGGTTCGTGTGGTCCCTGGAATGCTTTGATCCAGCAAGAGGGGTGTATGCACTTGTAAGCCATTACGGCTGGCATCCAACCCGTTGAGGCTAGCGAGAATTTGACCTTCATTTTCAATTTGGACAGCCTGGCGTAAGATCGTTCCGCCAGAGGCATTTTGGACTGGGCGCTTCATCAGGGCAGTCAGGCTGCCTGGTTGAGCTTGCACGCGCAGCACTTCGCCAGCATCGCCTTTGCCGATTTGCTCCAGGAGCTGCCACTGAAATTGGCGCCCGTTGATCGTTTTTGGCATGCCCTGATTATAAACGAGGTCAGTAAAACCCAAAAATAAAGCATAACGCCCCCTAGTGGGGGCATTAAGAACGCAATCAAAGACTTGAACCAGGATTCATCCCTGTGAATTTTTACGGCAGCTTATTCCCGGCAGCAATAAAGATCTCATACCACTCTTCACGGCTAAGGAAGACGTCAGCTGCTTTGACGCAGTCTTTAAGTCGGTTGATGTTCATCGTGCCGGTGACCGGCTGCATTTTGGCGGGATGGCGCAGCAGCCAAGCTATTGCGATGGTGGTATTGGAGACGCTGTGTGCGGCAGCGATGCGGTTAATCACGCGGTTTAGCTCTGGGAACTTTGGGTTATCCAGGAAGACGCCTTCAAAAAAGCCATATTGGAATGGTGACCAGGGCTGAATGGTAATTTGGTGCAGCCGGCAGTAATCCAGGATGCTCCCGTCACGGTCAATGGCACCCTCATTTTCCATATTGACGTAAATTCCATTGGAAATCATCTGCGAGTGCGGGATGCTGAGCTGTAACTGGTTGCACTGGATTTCCTGGTGTAGGTATTTGCGCAGAAGCTCGATTTGCATGGGCTTCTGGTTGGATACGCCAAAATAGCGCACCTTGCCGGCAGAGTGCAGAATGTCAAAAGCCTCAGCCACTTCCTCCGGCTCGACCAATGCATCTGGGCGGTGTAGCAAGAGGATATCGAAGTACTCTGTCTGCAGCCGCTTGAGCGAGCCATTCACGCCTTCCAAGATGTGCTCTTTGGAAAAATCGAACATGTTGGTGCGAATGCCGACTTTGGACTGCAGAATCATCTGCTCACGCAGAGCTGGGGTCATGCCAATGGCTCTGGCAAACAGTTCCTCGCAAGCGCCATTCCCATAAACATCTGCATGGTCAAAGAAATAGGCTCCCATTTCAAGGGCGCTCCTAATGAACTTCTCTGCAGCAGTTTGGTCTAATTTTTGGATGCGCATGCAGCCCACTGCAATAACAGGTACCTGCAGCTCCGATTTACCTAATGGAATAGTTCTCATAGTGCTCCTTTCTTCTAGGATTATTATAGTGTTGACTGTTTAGGTTGTTTAAAATTCAAACTCTTTAGCGCGGTATTGCAAGGCTTCTGCCAGATGAACTTGGGTGATGGATTCACTGCCGGCCAGGTCCGCGATGGTGCGGGCAAGCTTGAGCACGCGATGATAGCCACGGGCTGTCAGCTGCATCTGGCGCATTGCCACCTGCATGAGCGTTTGTGAAGCTGCATCTAGAACGCAATATTGGCGCACTTCCGCGGGTGTCATGTCTGCGTTCGAAAAAAGATCGGTGCCGGCAAAGCGTTTAGTTTGCCTTTCGCGCGCTTTGACCACGCGCTCGCGTATATCTGCAGAAGATTCGCCCAGACGCGCACTGCTCAGCTTTTGATATTCTACGCGTGGAACGTGAACGAGCATGTCGATACGGTCCAGCAGCGGTCCGGAGATGCGTTTTTGGTAAGTAGTGATCGCACCAGGAGAGCAAGTACATTGTTTTTGCGAATCGCCATAGTAGCCGCACGGGCAGGGGTTCATTGCACCGATGAGCATAAAATTGGCAGGAAAGGTGAGCGTGCCATTCGCGCGGCTGATCGTTACGCGCTTATCTTCAATGGGTTGGCGCAACACTTCCAGGATGCGTTGGCCAAATTCGGGCAGCTCGTCCAGAAAGAGCACGCCGCGATGTGCTAGCGAGATTTCACCGGGGTGGGGCATGTTGCCGCCGCCAACCAAGCCGGCATGGCTGATGGTGTGATGCGGAGAGCGGAATGGACGCTCTCGCATGAGCGGCGTGTCGCTGGGCAGCATGTCACTAATAGAGTAAATCTTGGTCACTTCCAGCGCTTCTTCTAAGCTAAGCGGTGGCAAAATGGAGGTAATCGCGCGCGCCAGAAGGGTTTTACCAGCGCCTGGCGGACCTGACATAAGCACATTGTGCCCGCCGGCTGCTGCGACCTCGAGCGCCCGCTTGACATGCTCCTGACCTTTGATTTCGCTGAAATCTGTTTG
>DMCS01000082.1:4246-7182 GCA_003445715.1 Candidatus Mesolinea sp.
TTCTGCTAATGAACCAATGGGGATGACTTCGAGATCGGGGATGAGGGCAGCTTCTGCGGCGTCCATAGCTGGCACGTAAAGGCGCTTAAAACCCTCTTGCCGAGCCGTAGCAGCGATAGCTAAAACGCCGCGCACATGCCGAACGGAACCATCCAAGGAAAGCTCGCCGACAATTAGAGAGCCATCAACTTCTTCTGGGCTGATCTGTTCGCCGGCAATCAACACGCCTAAGGCAATGGGTAGATCGAAGGAAGGTCCCTCTTTGCGGACTGAGGCGGGGGCTAAGTTGACGGTTATCGGTTTTCGCGGGTAGGCAAGGTTGGCGTTTTTGATGGCAGAGTAAACGCGCTCGCGGCTTTCCTTGACTGCTTCATCCGGCAAACCGACGATAGCCATATGCGGTAAGCCTTGCCCGAAATCGACTTCGATATCGATAATGACTCCGTCCAAGCCGATGACGGCGCAAGAGAGCACATGAGCAAGCATGGCTTAAGTTTAGAGGTAAAAGGGCAGGTTGTCAACGGAATTGTTCCAAAATGAGAGTAAAGGGATCAGAATTGACGTTAGTTCTATCTCTTTGCTAATTTTCGTTTTCGTCTTATTGATAAATTTCAGTCTTGGTGTGAATCAGGGTACTGTTGATGTTTAGTTGAATTAGGATGAGTGGCATATGTTCGCAGGGCTTGAGCGATCAAGCCCTGTATCAATTTAGCTTCAGTCGATCATAGTGGAAGTTTTTACTGCGGTGTTTGAATGCGATACAATAGCGCAAAACCATGAACTACAAAGGACTTCATGTAGATGATGCCCAATCGCCAAACAGTGCTAAAAATTTTTCTCATCGGGACATTCGCACCGTTTCTTCTCTCGGCTTGCGGTCCAATATATTTAGCAGCCAAATCTGCGACGGAAACAGCGCAAGGAAATAGCCAAACTAAGACGCCAACGCAGACTGCTACAGCAACTTCGATACCCAGCACCACACCTACACCTGAAGTTCCAAGTCTATATATTGACTCCAACTTGCCGGCTAGCTTCCAAAGCGCGCTGCAGCTCGAGGCTGCTGGTTTCATTCCTTCCGAGAGGGAAAACGCCAAAGCTAGGTTAGCATTTGGGGCTGAAGCCCCTATCAGCCAATGGGTTTATGCGTTGGTGGCGCCCTTCCCGACGGTAATAGATGGGATTAGCGGTAGCGAGCTGCAAGCTTTTTGGCAGAACGCCAGCCCAACCGTTTTTGAGCGTTTGATTATGGACCAAAGCACTTACCGAGCGATATTAAGCCTCTGGGGCGAGCCAGCGGGCACGGTTCAGGTGCATGCAAGTGCAGATTTACTCAACCAGGCTTGGAACACACCAGGCACTTGGGCAATCGTTCCCTTTGAGGAGATTCAACCGCGGTGGAAGGTCATCATGCTCGATGAGCAATCCCCGCTGCACAAAAATTTTGTGCCAGAAGACTATCTCCTTACCGTCCCAATCTCTTTGGTAGTTGATAATACCGAGCTCTCGGACGAACTTATTCAAAGCCTGCAAGCAACTATTACGCAAACCAACCGCGAAGCAGATAAATTAGCCACGGTAATCCTTACTGGTGTTACTGCCTTGGTGCGTGGTACGGCTCGCGAGATGGAAAAGCTAGGCATCACCCGGCCGGCAGAAGTTATTGGTCCAACATTGCGCGAGGCAGATGTGCTGCACATCAGCAACGAGGTGCCTTTTGCAGTGAATTGCGGCGAGCCGGCGCCACAAAACATCGATAAGCTGATTTTCTGCTCGAAGGACGAGTATGTGGAACTCCTCAAAGCGGTTGGAACTGATGTGGTGGAGCTGACAGGTGATCATTTTGAGGATTGGGGACCAGAAGCGATGCTGCACACCTTGGAGCTCTATGAAGAAATGGGATGGTTTTATTATGGCGGCGGGCGTAACCTGGAAGAAGCCAAAAAGCCAGTGAAGTTGGAAGTCAATGGTACTAAAATTGCCTTTTTAGGCTGCAATGCGAAGGAAACAACCTATAGCAATGCTACCGAAACTAAACCCGGAAACTTCCACTGCGATTGGGATGATATGAGCGCAGAGGTGGAAAAGCTGAAAGGCGAAGGTTATTTGCCCATCGTTACCTTTCAACACAATGAATATTACGTTTGGGAGGCGCAATCCCAGCTGGTGGAGGATTTCCACCGCATGGAAGCTGCCGGCGCAGTGATTGTCAGCGGCAGCCAGGCACACCAACCACACGCCATAGAGATCACCGATAATGCTGTGCTGCATTACGGCTTAGGGAATTTATTTTTCGACCAGTATGGATTAACGTTGGACACCGATGATGCTTTCATCGACCGGCATGTGTTTTATGATGGCAAGTACTTAGGCGTGGAGCTGCTGACCATTACGTTTAGGGATTTTTCTCAGCCGCTGTGGATGGATGCATCCGCGCGGGCAGCCATGCTAGAAAAACTATTTTCGGTGAGTGAGTGGAACATGCCCACGCAATAGTGAACGATCTGGATATAAAAACCATAAAAGCAGGAGGTGGATCTCCTGCTTTGTGCCCCCATCGAGATTCGAACTCGAGTTATAGCCTTGAAAGGGCTGTGTCCTAACCACTAGACCATGGGGGCTGATGTAAAAAAATTTTATCATCAGCTTTTGCATCGGTCAAGCAAATTTTGATGAGGGTGTTGAAAAACATTGGTTAATCGATTACATCCAAATTTTTCAAAGTTAAGAAATTCAATCTGCCCTCACCCTGCCCTCTCCCAGCTCCGAATCCCGTTCGTTTTTAGCGTCAATCTGCTGGGAGAGGGTGGACATCTTTCCCCTCACCAGCATCAGGCGGAAAGTTTTACTGGGGTGGCAACAGTTTATTGGACACTGGCCTCCCTTATTTCGAACTCCAGTGGACTTAGATAACCTAAGGTCGAATGGAGCCTTTC
>DMCS01000104.1 GCA_003445715.1 Candidatus Mesolinea sp.
TGGACATTTTCAACACCCTCAAGAAGGTTATTTGCCTTGCCAAATGTGTGAAGCTGTGGCACCCACCAGGCTGGACTTGACCACTTGATCCCCTTTGACTAACCAGCCTAAGTAGGGTTGAGAATCCGCTTTGGCGATCCAGCCGCCCAAGCTGAACGCCAGAGGTCCATCAGCAGGGATCCACTCCCCGTTATACTTGCGTGCAATATGCGTATGCGTCCCGGTCGAGGCACCGCCCTCACAGGAAGGGTGCCCAATGCGTTCGCCGGTCTCTACCCAGGTGCCCACAGGAACACGCCCTTCCTTGGCAATATGCATGTAAAGGATATTCCAACCCGTGCGTTCATCACCATCGCCATCCATATCCACGACCACAGCGCCATTTTGTGAACGGACGACCAAGCCTGGAGATGCCGCTACCACCCAAGCATACGTCGGCCGGCAACCAGGCGCGTCCATTGGCGGCGCAAAGTCTAATGCGGCGCGCACCTGCACTGCTCCCCAAGCTGCGTGCGGACCGCTCGTGTAGGACCAAATCACGCCGGGTTCGAAGGGCAGCACAAGTTCAGGTTGCACCAGTTGGGGAGTAAATAGCGAAGGATATTGCTGTGCAATCAACCAAGGATTACCAAACATCGCTTCGTAAGTGGCGAACAAACCTTCCGCTGAGTAAAGCGCGTCATTCCAAGCGTTAAAGTTTTTGATGCGAGAGAAAAAATACATCCAGGCAACCGTACCGCAATTAAGTTCTGGTGCCAGCCGCAAACGAGTGCCATCGGGGAAATTCAATGCCAGCAGCGTGCCTTCGCGCCAGCCGTAGTACCCTGTACCTAAGGCGCCAGCTGCCAAAATCAGCTGTTTATAGAGGCTATCCTGCCCACTCCGGACAAAACCCATAGGATATTCTTCTTGGTTATACGTGGCTGGATAGCCGTAGACCCAGCCACTTTGATACTCAAGCAAGGCAAGCAGTAAACGTGGATGAATAGAATATTCCTGTGCGACCAATTGCACAATCTCCGCGCCACTCAAATAACCATACCCATAAACGCTTTCATAGTAATTAGCTAATTTCCCGCCTGCTTGCTGGATGAAGCCCGCCAGGTCAAAATCAATCGCAGAAGGTGAATTGATTACCTCTGAATCCGGGAAGAGCCTCAGGTTTTGGCTCACATCTGTGAGCAACGAGGGAATCAACAGCAGCTGACCCTCGGGTAAAATGCCCCGATACGGTAGCGGATCCGGTGAGGTAATCTCGTTAACCGCAACGCCAAAGCGCAACGCAAGCACATCCAGGCTATCCCCGCCTTGGGCATAGTAGAGTGTCAGTGCGTTTTGGCTGTCAGAAACCAAAGCTGCTTGGTTCTTGACGAACTGCTGCTGCGGCGTCTCAGGAACAGCTGTTTCCTGAGCCACAATCTGATCTTCCTGGGCTGCCATGACTTCTACTGGGGTTGTCAAGGTGCTTTCTTCAGGGAGCAGTGGGACACCCACGGGCGTAGCTTTGCCTTCTGCTGCCACGCTTTGCGGCGCTTCAATCGGATAGACCAACAAAGCACAAGCCAAAAGTGCCAAGAGCATGGCTGCCAGCAGCACATGACGCATGTGCCGGCGGCGCCTGGCTGCCATCCGGCGGGAATGCCGCCCGTTGCGGCTCTTAGCGCGCGATCTGGTTGAGATCGGCACGGCCATCGAAGGCTTCAACTGTCTGTCCATCTTTCGTTAAATATCCGTCGTACTCTATTCCGGTGCTGGAGGCGACCCAACCACTCAGCTCAAAAGGCACATTGCCATCTGCCGCAATCCACACGCCGTTATAGCGCCGGGCTAAGTGCAAATGCGTGCCAGTGGTGTATCCCCCTTCACAGGAGGGATAACCGATGGGGTCATCGCGCTGCAAATAGGTGCCAACATCAATATCCTCGTTCTTATCCAGATGCAGGTAAAGTAAAGACCAACCGGTCTGTTCGATGCCGTCACCATCCAAATCCTGCACGAGCACCCCATCGCCAATGCGTACCACGATTCCATCCGCGGCTGCCACCACCACGCTTTGGCTCTCGTAGCAGCCATATTCCTCACCGGCGGGCGCAAAGTCTATCCCTGCCCAAGCCGAACCTGTTCCCCAGCCTGCATGCGGGCCGCCCGTGAAGTACCAGATATCCCCAGGCTTGAACGGCAGCACAAGTTCCGGTTGGACCAGGTCCTCAGGAACCAGCGGCTCGATGGCAAAGGCGAAGGGGAAGCCAAACAGGCGCAGGTAAGTGGCGTAAAGCCCGCCCTCTGTGACGGCTTGCTTCCATTCATCATTGCCCAGCAGCAGCCCAAGCATATATTGCACACCAGCCGTCCCGCCGTTGATGGTCGGGGCGATACGCACTACTGTGCCATCCGCTAAGGTCCACACAGCCACTTCCGCCTGGCTCCAGAGGGTATACCCGCGGGTCAGTTCGTTGGCTGCCCAGCTCAACTGTTTATAAAGACCCTTGCGGTTTTCATCATGCAGCCCCAGGGGGTAATCTTCTTTAATGTTGGCATCCCCCTTACCTGTCAGCCAGCCACTGCGGTTTTCCAAGACTGCGAGCAGCAGGCGCGGGTTGACCGAGAAATCCTCGGCTACTTTTTGTACAATTTGCGCACCGCTAAGCTCGGTGCCATCCTCCAGCTCCTCCTGGTAGCGCGCTAACTTGCCGCCAAACTGGGCAACGATAGTTTGGGTATCAAAGCCCACCGCTGAGGGGGAGTAAAAAAGCTCAGCATCCGGGATAATCTTGAAATCTGGGGCTAATTCATTAGCACTGGCTGGCGGGATGAGCAGCTTTTGCTCTGGTTCAATTAAATTGGGGTCTGTAATTTCGGGGTTGGCTTGTAAAATTTGCGCCACGGAAACCTGATGCAAGAGCGCAATCCTAGCCAGCGAATCCCCTGCCTGGACGATATACTCGGTTTCTTCTGAGCGCAGTGTGGGCAGGGCAGCCGGCTGATTAGGCGTGGGAGTTGGACCGGTTGGGGCTGGTGTGATCGTCACTAAAGGTGTCGGGCTTGCTGGCACTGGCGTAACTGTAGCATCAGCAGGCAAGCTCGCGGTCACGGAGCCTCCGGGCACTTTCCAGGGATCATAATTAGGCATGGGCTGATAGCAGCCAGCCAAGCTGAGAACAAGCAGGCACCCTATTAATGGAAACCAAATTCTTTGGCGCCAAGGGGGAAAGGAAGATGCTAACTTATGGGTAGGCATTCGCAGTTTCATTAGAATTAGCGATGCAATTTCCGTGCCATCGGTTTAGAGCGTAAAGCTGTAAAAAGAGTTCTTTTATGTGGTTGATTCTGTGGAGACTTTTATTCCCCAAAAAAGAGCTCTTTCCAGATTTCAAAGCGCGAAAGGGGTTCTTCCTGTACAAGCGGCACTGGAGTTGGTGTAGGGGTCGGCGCGGAAGGCGGCAGGACAATAATGGGGATGTCCCCCTCCTTGATCAATTTAGCATCTTCGCGCGCCCATTGCTCCACAGCTTTTTCAGAGGTAGCATAAGCGATTTGTGCCTCAAGGTAGACTTTGGTTTGTTCCAGTTCAGCCATCCGCGTGGTGAGCGCCTGGGCTTGCTCCTCCAATTCTAATGCGCGTACCATGCGATTGTTGAAGTCCATCATGAGGAGAACAAGCAAAATAATCACAGCGACGAGGATGAGGCGGCGGTCATTCCAATGAAATTGCTTGAGCTTTTCCCACGGCGATTGCATAGCGTTACTCGATGCAAGTATTATACCAGCGGCTCAGAAAAAACCGCAGTGGCACAAAAAAACGCAGCTAAATGGCTGCACTTATGCCGAAGGAGAGATTTGAACTCTCACGGGCGCTATGCCCACTACGCCCTGAACGTAGCGCGTCTGCCAGTTCCGCCACTTCGGCTTACAACTTTATTTTACCCAAACCTAAAGTTTTGTCAATCATTTTCTCCCGAAGGTGTTGAAAAACATTGGTTAAT
>DMCS01000039.1:0-1731 GCA_003445715.1 Candidatus Mesolinea sp.
TAGATTATTTGTGAGGCAATACGTCTTTAATTTTTCAAAAAGCAAACTATAGTATAATAACTGATTGTGCAAAATGTTATGGATCAATTTTATTCTATGGCCGGATTGGAGGTGAATGCTAATGGCAAGTGTAACATTGAGACCCAATGAATCGCAGGATGCATTGGTGAAGCGCTTTCGCAAGAAAGTGGTAAAGAGCGGTGTGCTCAGCACCGTACGGCGAAAACGCTGGTTCATCTCCAAAGGCGAACAAAAACGCATGGATAAGAAAAAGGCGGTTCGCCGCTCTTATCGGAATAAGTCGTACCCAAGTTAGCCTAAAGTTAGAAAGAGGTTTTATGGCGAAAGAGGAAGAGAAGATCCTCGTCGACGGGACAATCATTGAAGCCTTACCCGGAACCCAGTTCCGCGTGCGCCTGGATAATGGCCACGAAATTATTGCCTACCTCTCTGGCAGGATGCGCCGATACTACATCCGCATCTTGTTGGGAGATGCAGTCAGAGTGGAAATGTCCCCTTATGATATGAACCGCGGCCGTATCGTTTACCGCCAACGCCGCGAAGGATCTTCCAATTTGGAAGAAGCTTAAAAGCATCAACCGTGATAGCCCCCAAGCATTTGGGGGCTATTTCCCATATCAATACTAAACCCTTTCTATGCCTTCACCCACACCGTCCAATCATATAAACCATATCCGCCGCGTTGATTCTCCTGAGGATCTTCTGGCTGTCGCTGATTTAATCGAAACCGCATTCGAACTCAAGGGAGACCCTGAAGGGCAGGCGGTTATCCGCCAGATGCGCAGGATAGCTCGTCAGAGGACCCCAGCGACAATTCGCGCTTTACGCGGTTCTTCCGAAGGCTTTGTTTGGATCGAGGAGGGCGAAATCGTTGGCAACCTCACCTTGATGCACTTTCATAAATCAAGCAAGCCGCGTACCTTAATCGCCAATGTTGCTGTTGCGCCAGCTTATCAAGGGTTGGGCATTGCAACTGCCCTCACCGATTATGTTATGCGCTATCTGCAAAACAAGCCAGATTCTGAAATTTGGCTGCAAGTGCGCTCCGATAACGCGCAGGCGATCCATATCTATTCCAAATATGGATTTAAGTTTGAGCATGCCATCGCACAATGGCGATACTCTTCTATTTCTAATGCCTTCTTAGGAAGACTCGCTGCGCTTTCGCCTTCCCGCCTATGTTCTCGACGCCGCATAGCAGATTGGCACCAACAATCAGCCTGGCTGAATGCCAATTACCCTAAAAACACACGCTGGTATCAAAACGTCAACTTCTCAGCGTTTTCCCCTTGGGCATGGCTCAACCCCGCCAACTGGATCGAACTACCCAATTTACAACATGTCGCCTATCGACCTGAAGGTCACTTGGCAGGTGTGCTCACCTGGCAGCAAACTGCAACCCACGCCGACCAAGTATGGCTGGCTTTACCCCAAGGTGCCAATGAAGACGAATCAGCCGAGATTTTACTTCGTTACCTTATCGAGCAGCTCAAGCCACAACGCGATCTGGCGTTAGAATACCCAGCTGGGCGTGCTACCCAAGGTATTCAAAACGCTGGTTTTGTACTTGGTCGCAATCTGGACTGGATGCGGTTAGAAAAGCTGCAACCATAATGCCAAGAGGGTGTTGAAAAGCATTGGTTAATCGATTACATCCAACTTTTTCAAAGTTAAGAACTTCAATCTGCCCTCACCCTGCCCTCTCCCAGC
>DMCS01000039.1:1912-7470 GCA_003445715.1 Candidatus Mesolinea sp.
ACCAGCATCGGACGGAAAGTTTTGCTCTGAAACCAGACGCTGGGGAGGGGAATCAAAGGGGTGGGGTTTATGAACATACTGTGATCTTTTTGAATATAAAGTTATTCATTTTTTAATGTTCTGGACATTTTCAACACCCTCATGCCAGCTGAATAACAAACTTGCCTTTCCAGATAAAACAAGAGGACTGCGCTCATTGGGGCAGTCCTCCTTAAATAAACGCCTAAAGCTCTTCGTCTACGATCGTCTCGATCAGGTCGAGAAATTCCTGCCATTCCTCTTTAAAGAAATGCAACGTGACGTTGTTGAGCTCTAAGTGATAGGTGGATTCACCATCTGGTTCATCCGCCCGCCATGCCAAATAGTTCTCAGTTTCAGCAATCGTTGTAGTTATAGGTTCTCGTTCGTCATCCATAGTTGGCTCCTTTTTCGTTGTGTGTGGATTATCTCATTAATAATTGAAGTAATGCAAGTTTATTCTTCGTCCATTATATTTTAATCAGATTTTGGCTTTGCAAATCGCACAGCAATGGTAGAAATCCATTGATTTACAGTGGTATGTACAGCCCGCCAAGCCTTCTTGGTCCATCGGGAGATTCTTCTCCCTAACCTACGGAGCCACTTGGTAAGTAAATTTTCTTTGCCAGGTTGCCGGTAATCAATTCCTTGCCATGGATCTTGATCCGTGAGTTTGGAAAAAATATAGTGGAACAGCAATTTTGCCGAGGCGAAAACGGGAGCTGCCAACATAATTCCCAACAACCCAAATAGTTGCACACCCACCAGAGCGGTAATGAGTACTGCTGCGGGATGAACGCTGAGGGTATCTCCCATCACTTTAGGTCTGATGATATTATCTAAGATATTATCAATAACTAAGGCAAAGGCAATAATAAGTGCGGTATATGCCCATGGAAGTAATCCAAAAGGTGTTGGTCGGATAATTAAACTCACGATACCCATGGTAATCCAACCAATCCAAGCGCCCAAATAGGGAATGAAGCGGCCCAAAGCCACAATAATAGCAATGCCCAATGAAAAAGGCATCTGCAAAATAGAAAGAAATATCACATATACACAAAAAGCAATGAAAACAACCAAAAGCTCTCCACGCCAGAAGGCACTCCAAATCCTGGAAAGTTCTGCCTTCATCTGTTGGATATCCCGTTCATAGTCCTGGAATATCTGCGAGGGTTTACTGTTTGTACTACCAGATTCAGAAGTAACAAAAAAGGCGATCAAATACATCATCAGCATCCGGAAGATCATATTAGCACCACCGGAAACTGCTAAAGCAATCAGACTACCTGCACCTTCTAAGATTGGTTGAACCCGACTGATGAGCAGATCACTAAGGTATTTTGTCGT
Source organism: Candidatus Mesolinea sp. (assembly GCA_003445715.1). GTDB lineage: Bacteria > Chloroflexota > Anaerolineae > Anaerolineales > Anaerolineaceae > Mesolinea. Next base: position 3,281 of record DMCS01000039.1, read on the forward strand.
CAGCTCTGGCACGGTAAAACTCAACGGTCCAAGAATAATTTCCTGGTTGGACCATTGAGATAAGTTTTCAATAAAATTACTTAATGATGAGCTCAGGAGCGTGATCAGGTTTTGCAACTGGGCAAAAAGGGCAATACCCCCCCATGTGATTAATCCAATCAGCACAATAGCGACAACAACATAAACTATAGCTGCAGAAAGCCTCCAGTTTAACTTTAAGCGCCGATTGAACCACTTGACGATTGGCCAGAGAAGTATCGTAACGGCAAATGAGGCAAGGATTAGCCCAAAATAAGATCTGAATTCTACCAGGAGCAACAACAGCACAGCGATCAGTGCCAAGCTCATCACAAGCTTAGTAGTCCCAGACCAACGCGGAACACTTGCCGTTTCTGGGGTATTCTGTGCAGGGGCGTTTTGAGCAGGAATATTTTCCTTTTGCATAAATTTAATTTTAGCTTGTAATGAGTTAATATGCAAAAAGAAAATGGAAGTTATGTTAATCAGCTAATTAGGGGAATTTACTTTACTCCCAACGCCAGAAACGGGCTGCCAAAGCTGTGCAAACGAGCGCAACGCCCAGTAGAACACCCACGCTTAACCCCTGACCTTCCCAGCTGCCTTGCAGCCAAGAGCTTCGTGCATATCTGCCTCCGTTTCTTGTTAGGGTTGAATAGGAAACAAATTGTTTGCATAATAACACGGGAGAAAGGGTATAACAGTGGATAATTATGGGATTGGATGATAAAGTGACTAATCGCCATATTCTTTCGGTTTTCACGGTAAAATCATAGCTACCATCGATAAAGGACTTTAGAATAACTCCCATGCAATATAGAAACTTCGGAAATACCGGCGTCAAAGTCTCCGCACTCGGCTTTGGTATGATGCGCCTGCCCGTTTTAGGTGAAGATAGCGCCGCGATTGATGAAGAACTTGCAAACACAATGCTTCACCGTGCCATTGATGCGGGCTTGAACTATGTGGATACCGCCTGGTCCTACCATCGCGAACAAGGCGAGCCATTTGTCGGCCGGGCATTAGCCGGCGGCTACCGGGAGAAAGTTTACCTCGCCACCAAGCTGCCCACTTGGCTCGTCCACTCCCAGGACGACATGGAGCGCTTCTTGGATGCGCAGCTCACGCGCTTGCAAACCGACCACATCGATTTTTATCTGCTGCACTCTATGAACGCCGAGAAATGGCAGAACCTAACCCGTCTGAAGGTCTTTGATTGGGCTGAGGGCAAACGTGCGGAGGGCAAATTCCACTTCTTTGGCTTCTCGTTCCATGATGACCTTGAGGTGTTCGAGCAAATCCTCAACGGCTACGATGCCTGGGATTTCTGCCAGATCCAATATAACTATATGGACGTGGACTATCAAGCCGGCAGGAAAGGCTTACAGGAAGCCGCTCAAAAGGGGCTTGGCGTGGTAATCATGGAGCCTTTGCGCGGCGGGCAGTTAGCCCAGAACCCTCCGCCTGCAGCCGTTGCGCAAGTCTTTGCACAATCTCCGCGCCAGTGGACGCCGGCGGAATGGGCGCTGCAGTGGCTCTGGAACCAACCCGTAGTCTCGCTGGTCCTCTCTGGGATGAGCACGCTACAGCAGGTAGGGGAAAACTTAGCTAGCGCTGAACGTTCTGGTGTAGGGTTGTTAAAGCCGGCTGATTTACAGATCATTGAGCAGGTACGCAACGTCCGGCAGGGCTTAGCCCCTATCCCTTGTACGCATTGCGAATATTGCCTGCCCTGCCCAAATGACGTCGCCATTCCTGAAATCTTTGCACTCTATAACGAAGCGATGATGTATGGGGCTCCAGAACACTCACGCTATGCTTACCGCAACTTCTTCAATCCCGAAAACAAGGCTGACCAATGCATCGAATGTGGCACCTGCGAATCCCTCTGCCCGCAGAATATTGAGATCATCGAATGGCTCAAGACCGCTCACAGCTTCCTGCAGCCCAGCCAGAGCTAAGCAGCCCTAATCCGCTTGGCAAGTCTGACCGCGCCTGGACTTGGGGACTATCAGCAGCGCTTGTAGTGCTGGCAGCAGTCTTTTTCGCCCTAACGCCGCCCGGTTTGTGGAATAAACTGCTGGCGGTGGGTTCAGCGGTCTGCCACCAAGATCCCGCACATTCTTTTTATGTCTTCGGGCGGCAAATGCCCTTGTGTGCCCGCTGCACCGGCATGTACTTGGGCGCGTTGCTATCGTTGGCTCTTCATTTTCGGCAGGGTAAGTTGGGCGGCATCCCACCGCGCAAAGTGCTGATCCCTTTAGGCCTGTTATTTTTGTTGTTTGCTCTCGACGGATTGAATTCCTTAGCGAGTTCGCTCGGCACAAGCTGGAACTTTTACCAGACCACGAACCTAACCCGCCTCGTCACGGGTACCGGCGCTGGGCTGGTCATTGGTGCCGTGTTAGCGCCCCTCTTTAATCAAACCGCCTGGGCAGGCTGGGTAAAAGCATCCGCCCTGCCAAATGGCAAAAAGCTTGCCGTGCTGCTGGCTGCTGCGGCGGTGATCATCTTAGTGGTTTACGCCGGCCCGCAAGCTTTGCGTTACCCTGCTGCAATTCTTTCGGTTCTTGGTGTGCTGGTGGTGCTCTGCCTGGCTTATACCACTTTAGCTCTAATCATCCTGAAGCGTGAAAACATAGCTAACTCCTTGCGGGATCTGCTTCTGCCGCTGCTCGTGGGCTTGCTAGCCGGCTCACTCCAGGTGGCAGTTTTTACCTTCCTCCGAGTGTGGGCTTTCTAAGGCTGATCATGGGGAAATAGCGGTATTCCCAAAAATCATTTACAATTATTAAACTAATGGATTTGACAAAATAGAGAAAGCGGTCACTATGGGAGCAGTCTTTTCTACAATCCTTGAAGCGTTTGGCCTTTCAGCCTCGGCTGGCTTAAATGCCTACATTCCTTTGCTGGTGGTATCGTTGTTGGCAAAATTCACCAACCTGATCCACCTCACTTCACCCTGGGATGCCCTGACCAGCTGGTGGACGATCGGTGTGCTGATCGTGCTCTGCCTGGTGGAGGCCGTCGCCGATAAAATCCCCGCTGTGGACCACGTCAACGATGCGGTGCAGACCTTCATCCGCCCCACTGCCGGCGCGATTCTCTTTGCTGCCAGCGCTGGCCCGGTCACTGAGGTTAACCCCGTGCTGCTGATGATCTGCGGTCTGCTAGTGGCAGGCAGCGTCCATACGGTCAAATCTGTGCTGGTGCGGCCGGCTGTGACCGCTGCCACAGCTGGGACAGGTGATCCGGTCGTCAGCTTTGCGGAAGATGTTACCGCCGGTTTTATCTCCGTGCTTTCAGTAGTGCTGCCCATCGTAACTCTGATCGTCATCATCATTCTTGTGTTTGTCATAGCTTCCTGGATCCGACGAAAAAAGCGTGCGCGAGCTGCACTATAATTGAGCTGACCCATTAACTTAACGAAAGGATAAACTTATGAGCACCGAGCCTGTAATAACCCCAACGCAAACTACCTCCCCTTGGTCGGTCGTTAGTCTGATCAGCGGGATTGCCAGCTACATTGCCTTGCCTTTTTTAGGCGCAATTATTGCATTAGTCACCGGTTATGTAGCCAAAGATGAAATCCGAAAAAGCAACGGCACTATCGGCGGTGAAGGCATGGCGACTGCCGGCATCGTTCTCGGCTGGATTAATATCGCCTTGATTTTGATCGCAATCGCCCTAATTGTCATCCTCATTATCGGCATAATCCCAGCCCTGGGCACTTGGAGCGGATTTAGTGGCGGGATGCCTTTTTGGGGCTGGCATTAAACAAATTTAATACCTGCATTTTTCCACAGCCTGCTTTTATAGCAGGCTCTTTTTATTTCCTCAATATCGAACGATAATATTACGCAATTTTCAGGCAGAGCACTTTCTCTGGCAGGAAGTGAAAGCCCAAGTCTAAGCCCAATGGAAAAGGATCCCCGCTAAACAAGCTTAACTTTTGCCCGCCTGCCTCTACTTCCAATTTGTAATAATCCCCCATAAAGACGCAATCCTGCACTACACCGTGCAGCGTATTCAAGCCCTTGCTTAATGTCCTAATCAATGCATCCTTTGGGCGCAGCAACAGGCTGCACCGCTCACCAACCTCAAAGCGCTGTCCATTCGCATGAGCTTGCAAATTCCCTAAAGCGGTTTGCACCGTAAACGGCGCAAGCGCG
>DMCS01000039.1:7576-11845 GCA_003445715.1 Candidatus Mesolinea sp.
GGCTGCTCGTAGAGTTCCTTCGCCGTGCCTTCCTGCGCAATGACCCCAGCGTGCAAGATCAACAAGCGGTCTGCCACGGCAAAGGCTTCTTCGCGGTCGTGCGTGACGTAAATAGCTGGCTTGCGGCTCGCGTGCAGCACCTCGCGCAGCTCTTCCATCAGCCGCAAACGCAGGCTGTGATCCAGTGCGCCTAAAGGTTCATCTAACATCAGCAGGCGCGGGTTTGGTGCCAGCGCCCGTGCCAACGCCACACGCTGCTGCTCCCCGCCCGAAAGCTCTGTGACCGACCGCTTGGCAAAATCATCCATTTTAACAGCTCGCAAGGCAGCGAGCGTTTTAGCTTCCACTTCTGGATTAGGCAGCTTTTGCATGCGCAGCCCAAAAGCCACGTTTTCCGCCACAGTGCGGTGCGGGAAAAGCGCATAGTCCTGGAACATCAGCCCAAACTCACGCTCATGCGGTGGAAGCGCGCTCATGTCCACTCCATCCCAAAGGACTTGTCCGCCTTCGCTGGGTTCCAAGCCGGCAATGATACGCAGCAAGGTGCTCTTGCCGCTGCCCGACTCGCCCAGCAGACAAACAATCTCTCCGGACCGCACTTCAAATGAAACCCCAACCAAGAGCTGTTTACTTTCATAAGTTTTATGGATATCGCGCACTTCCAGCATTAGTAGAGTTCCTCCCCAGGCAAGCGAATTTTCTCGATCAAAAAGATGCCCGCAGCACACACCATCAAAAGCAAGCTGGACATAGCCAGAGCCTGCCCGTAATTAAGCGCCCCAGGCTGGGAAATGTAACGATAAATTGCCACAGGGATCGTGGGCGTTTGTGCGCTGCTCAAAAAACTGGAAGCGCCAAATTCGCCCAGAGAAATGGTGAAGGCAAACACCATACTCACCAGCAGTGGCCGTAAGAGCAGGGGCAGGTCTACCTCGCGGAACACCCGCTGTTCATCTGCGCCGAGCGTGCTGGCGGCTTGGCGCAATGAGGCGGGGATGCTGCGCAATGCTGGCAGCAACGTGCGTACCACCATCGGCAGTGCCACGAGTGCATGCGCAATCGGGATGAGCAGCGGGAAAGGTAAAGCACTCCAAGCCGCCTGCCGGAAGGTAACCAGAAAGCCCAAGCCTAAAGTGACGGCGCTGGCGCCTAAGGGCAGCATGAATAATGGCTCAAGGATGCGGTTCACTCTCCAAGGCTGATTGAGCGCATATGCCCCCAGTAAGCCCAAAACGATAGCAATCACCACCGTGAGGGCAGCGTAAACCAGCGAGTTGCGCACTGCCATGATGGGTGGCACGTAAAAAAGTGAGCCTGTGCGGTTTTGGAAGAGCTCCTGGTAATAGCGCAGGGTAAAACCGGTTTGGACTTGACCGCGCTCGCCACGGGCTGCCTCCAGCGTCACAAAGCTGCGCGTGATCAGGCTGAGCAGCGGCGTGAGGATAAGCAGCACGAGGATAATTGTCATCACAACGGTGAAAGTTTTTTCAGCGGCGCCGCGCGGGGGGCGCAGGTTAGCACGCTCAGCGCTCAGGGCAGCTTTGCCATAGCGCGGCTGACTTACCCGGCTTTGCAGCCAAGCCACAAGCAAGGTACATGCTAACTGCACCAGCGAGAGCACCGCTGCCAGCCTCAGGTTGAGCATATACAGCGCCTGGGTGTAAATCTCCACTTCCAACGTAGCAAATTGCGGCCCGCCCAACATGAGCACCACCCCAAAGCTCGTGAAATCGAACAGGAAAACGAGCAAGCTTGCCCCGCTAATCGCGGGCAGCAGTAATGGCATCGTGACCTCTCGGAAAGCTTTCCAAGGGCTGGCGCCTAACATCTGCGCAGCATAGACAAATTTCTGGTCTAAGCGGCTCCAAGCTGTACCGACCAAGCGAATGACGATGGCAGTGTTATAAAACACATGCGCTAGTAGTATTGCTGGCAAGCTCTGCAGCATGTGAATTGGCGGCTCCGGGAGATTCAAGAGCGCCATCAACCCTAAGTTCAACCAGCCGCGCGGGCCAAGCAGCGCATTAAAACTTGCTGCAACGACCACCGTCGGTAAAATGAAGGGCAGTAGGCTGAGAAGCCGTAGCGTCGCGCGCCCTCTAAACTCAAAATGGGAGAGGAGATAAGCCGCTGGCAAGCCTACGATGAGCGTCAACAGCGTGGAAAGCAGCGCCTGCCAGAGGGTAAAGCCTAATGGCTTGAGTACCTGAGCCGCTTGCACGCCCTCCCAGCCGGTCTGAAAGAGCGGCGAAAACGCTAAACGCAGAATATTGAGCAGCGGCTGATAAAAGAAAATCAGCAAGAAAGCTGCCGGCAGCAGCCACAGCAGCCCTTTTTGCCAAGGGTGTTTCTGATCAGCGCGCTTCATTTACTCCACTATTTCAGCATCAGTTCAGTCCAGGCTTGCACCCATAGCTCGCGCTTCTGGACGATAAGCTCTGGGTCTAAAGTAGCCGGCTTTTGAGGCACTTCGCTCGCCTTCACAAAAGCTTCCGGCAGCTTAGCCGATGGCAGCACGGGGTAGACGAACATTTGCAGCGGCATATCTTCCTGGAATGGCTGGCTGAGCATAAAGTCGATGAACTTTTCAGCCAAAGCCCGATTAGGTGTGCCTTTGAGGATGCCGGCAAACTCCACCTGCCGCCAGCAGGCGCCATCAGCGATGATACTTCCCGTCGGGGCTTCTGAAAGTGGGGTTTCAGCGTAGATCAACTCAGCAGCCGGGCTGGAAGCATAGGAAACCACCAAAGGCTGGGGCCCTCGGCCGGAAGAGCCAGAGAAATTTGTGTAATAAGCGGTCTCCCAGTCGGAAACGACCACTACGCCGTTTTCTTTGAGCGCCTGCCAATAACTCTGCCAGCCATCCTCACCAAAGCTGGAAATGGTGGCGAGTAGAAACGAGAGCCCCGGCGAAGAAGTGGCTGGGTTTTCCACCACGAGTAAGCCGTAATATTCTGGCTTGGTCAGGTCCTCTAAGGATTGCGGTACGGGCAGCTGGTGCTCCTGGAACCAAGCTTTGTCGTAATTGATGCACACATCGCCATAGTCCACCGGCAGCGCTCGGCGGCTCGGGTCCAGCTGGAACTCAGCCGGAATCTGCGCCAAGGCAGGGGCATCATAAGCTTCGAGCAAATCTTGTTCGAGCGCGCGTGAAAGAAAGGTGTTATCCAACCCGTAAAAGACGTCCGCTTCGGGCGTACCGCCTAAGCTCGTCAGAATTAGCCGATTGAGTGTGGTGCCAGCGTCTCCGCCCTTGATGAAATTGACTTTTACATTATTCTCGGCTTCAAACTGCTGAACGAGCTCAGCACTGACCGCAAACGAATCATGGGTCATCACCGTCAGCACCTGCGCCTCTGGCACAGGCGTAGGAGAAGCGGCCGGCGTTTGACTTACACAGCCGCCAAGCAAAAGTGCTACAAGAGCACCAAAAATGAGGCTTCTTTTAATCATACTGTACCTCTATTATCTTGATTTTGGCGGGTGTGAATGAGCAGGAGCGCACCTTGTTCCAGGCTCACGCTGAAGCGCTCGCCCGTGCAGCGGTTGCTAATTCCGCGTGTCTGCCAAGGGAGCAATGTCTCACCCTCGAGCGCATATTCCAGCCCGTGTGTGACCACCCCTCCAGCTTCCCCGCCCCATGCCAACAGGGAAACCGTATCCCCTGGCTGGCAGGCATGCGTAATCGTTTGGCGCAATAGGGCAACCTCTGTCAATCCGTCATCGATGCGCACACTGCAGTCGCCTAGGTCGGGTCTCGAGAGCAGCGCCAGGTTGCCTAGGGTTTGATCCAGCCGGTCCCCTAGGGCGAAGGCGATCACGATTTCACGATAGCCGCGGTGAAGGACCTCATCCAAAGCCAATTCCAAATCGGTCTTGTTTTTGGCTGGCGGGAAGCGCAGAACCTCAGCGCCTGCTTGCTTGCAAGCTTCCACTTCTTGCGTGGTGAGCGAATCCATGTCGCCGATGAGCAGCTGCGGGCTGAGCCCCAAATCCTGCAGATGATGCAAGCCGCCATCCACCGCCACAAGGAAATCCTGCGCTTGCAGCTCGAGGGCAGTTAGGTTAGGGGCTTCGCCATTAGCGAAAAGCACTGCGCGCTCAGTTGTGCTCATAAAAAACACCCTCCTGCCTGTGGAGGGTGTGAAATGTTCTGTTTTCTCCCTCCGCCGGCATTATCCGGATCAGGTAATGCGGGTCGGAAGCTCACTGCTTCCCTCTCAGCCTGTCACACAGGCTCCCCAATATGTTGCTTACACTTTATTTTAC
>DMCS01000045.1:0-6596 GCA_003445715.1 Candidatus Mesolinea sp.
CGCGTATTGAGAATAGGAATATCGAATGATTTACCGTTATAGGTTACAACTGCTGCCATGCCGTCACAAAATTTTTCCAAGCCGGCGAGCAATGCAGCTTCTTCAGCTGGGTTGCGCAAGAAGAACTGTTCCATGGCTAAACGTTCTCCCTGGAAACGCGCCACACCCACCATAAAAGCCATCGTTCCGGTACCTCCGGAAAGGCCGGTGGTTTCAGTATCCAAAAAGATAAATTGATCGAGGTTTTTTTGTTCTAATTCGGGGACGCGCGACCAGCGGGCTAATCCGTAAATCGGATGTTGGGGAAGAACGGGCTGCCTGCCATGCAGATAATCTTGGGGGTAGGAATGCCCCAAGGAGAACAAGCTGCCAAAGTTGGTCTGGATTTCTCGCCCAGGAATCACGGTTTCAATGGGGCGGCGCAGCTGCTTGGGGCTTTCGAGAGGCTTTTGCACGCCAATCTGTATGCCCATGCGACGTAATTTTTCACTGAGCGATTCGAAATCCATTTCAGACCAATCCCTCGAGCAAGGCTAAGGCTTCTTTTTTACCACCGTGTCCTTCCTCGCCAATCGGACCGACACAAGCCGGGCAGCCGTCTTGGCAAGGGCATTCAGCGACCATTTCGATGGCACGGCTAATCCATAGTGCATGCTGCTCATAGAGGTGCTCTGAAAGCCCCAATCCGCCTGGGATGCTGTCGTATATCAGGATGGCAGGCTTGCCTTCAGCTAGCACTGAACGCGGCTCGGAGAGCATGCCCAAATCCTCTCGGTCGCACATTACCATGAGCGGTGCCAGGTTGCCCAGCGCATAGGCAGCGCCCGCTAATCCGCTGCGCAAGCGCACGTTTTGCTCCGCCAGGTGGTGGCAGGCCGGGCAGAGTGTCACCAGGTTTGAAGGCCGGTTCGCTAATTCCAAGTTTTCGAACGTCTTAAAGGGTTGGATATGATGTACGTGCAGCGTGCTTTCATCGCCGCTTGTGCCGCAAGCGCGGCAGCGATACCCATCGCGCATCAAAATCTGACGCTTGAGAGCCGCCCAGCCGGACCCGTAGTTGTTCGCTCCCGCTGTCCAAAGGTTTTCTGCGCGCAGTGTATCAACCAGAGCGGGTTCCAGCGCCAGCCAGCAGCCTTTGGTTTCCAAAAAGCTTGGCGGTAAGTGCACCTCACCATGCCCGATGGTTTCGCCTGTCTGCCAACGCACTTTGCGGTAGCCGCTCACTTCCTGCCTTAGGTTTAGATCGCCAAAGGTCTTGCTATAGCGGGAATAGACTTCCTGCTGCCTCGGGTTGAAAGCTTCGATAGTCGTATTGCGCTCGGGAATGGTGTAATAATCATAGTCCACCGGGACCAAATCGCAGAGTCCGTGCTCGAGGTCCAGGCTCTTGACCTCGTAAGACTCCGCCTCATGCAAGTAGATGGCTTCTGGATGCACGAGCCAGGCAGCGCTGGCAGCGTCGATTTCGCCAATAAGCTGCGACTGAGCGCCATTATCTACCTTTAAGGAGATGATGCTGGAAGTTGTGCTGCGCAGTGAGATGTTCCCCGCTGCGTATTGATCGGCAATCCAATAGTATTTCCCGTCTTGCGCGTGCAGCCAGCCAGCCTCCACCATCACTTCCAGATAAGCCTTGAGCAGGTTCTCCGGCAGGCTGCCGTAGTGATCTTGAGCGCTGAATGGCAGCTCAAAAGCGGCACATTGCAGGTGCTGCAGCAAGATCGAGGCGTTATTGGGGTCAATTAGCGCATTTTCAGGCGATTTTTCAGTCAAATATTCGGGGTGGTTGGCTAAATACTGGTCCATCGCCTCCGAAGAGGCGATCAACATCGCTAAGGAAGCTTGCTGCTTGCGGCCGGCGCGCCCAGCCCGCTGGCGCGTTGTGGCAATTGAGCCAGGGTAACCCACCATGATAACGGACTCTAAATCGCCGATATCGATGCCCAGTTCCAGCGCCGAGGTTGCCACGACTGTCTTTATACTGCCCGTCTTGAAGCCAGTTTCAATTTCGCGGCGGTCATTTTTAAGGTATCCGCTGCGATAACCGCGGATTTTTGCCCGCCATTCAGTCGGCATCGTATCATAAAGATAAGTCAGGATCATTTCAACGCTGCGGCGTGTGCGTGCGAAGATGAGCGTCTGGTGGCCATCCAGCATCATACGGCGGGCAAAGTGGATGCCGGTTTGAATGCTGCTGGTGCGTAAGCCTAACTGCTCATCATAGAGGGGCGGGTTATAAATGAGAAAATGGCGTTTACCATGGGGTGAACCGTCTTGCTCGACGAGAGCAACCGGGCTTTCGATGAGTTTGGTAGCTAATTCGACCGGATTGCCGATAGTGGCAGAAGTCAGGATAAATTGTAGGTAGGCGCCATAAAAAGCAGCGATGCGCTTGAGCCGGCGGATAACATTGGCAACATGTGAGCCAAAAACGCCGCGGTAAGTGTGCATTTCATCAATGACCACGTAGCGCAGCCCACGGAAGAACTGATGCCAGAGCGTGTGATGCGGCAGGATGCCTTGATGCAGCATATCTGGGTTCGTGATGAGAATCGCGGCGTGCTTGCGAATCTCGCTACGCTGATGCGTGGGCGTATCGCCATCGTAAATGATAGCTTTTACTGTAGGATTCAAAGCCCTCACGTTCTTGAGCTGGTCCTGAGCCAGCGCTTTGGTGGGGAAGAGATATAGCGCCTGCGCAGAGGGTTCTTGCAGCAAGGCTTGCAAGACTGGCAGGTTATAGCACAGCGTCTTGCCACTTGCCGTGCCTGTGGCGATGACCACATGTTTGCCAGCTTCAATGAGGCGATAAGCTTCGGCTTGATGGCTGTAAAGCTGCTGAACTCCTTGCACTTCCAGATTTTGGATAAGTTTGGTGGGCAAGCCTGGCGGAAACGGAGCGAAATCCGCAGCTTTGGAAGGGGTCACGTTCCAACAGGTGGTATTACGGGTAAATTCCGCGTCTTCTTGCCAGGCGAGCAGCAGGTCATCGATTTCCATATTGTGTGTAATTGCTATTTGTTCGCTGCTTTCTCTTGTTTTTCATGTGTGGCTTTCTTCTTCATGGCGTTACGAACAAGCATATCCATGATGGGGAAGATCCCGCCGCCTAAGCGCGTTGCCGCAAAGAAAAGCAATTTTGCCTCTCCCCCAGGGATGATGTTAATCTTGTCCTTACGGATTGCTTTGATGACGTCGGCGGCAACCTTATCTGCTGGTAGAGGATGATCAGAGCCAGCGATGACGCGCGTTTCAAAAGGTTTGAATTGATCTTCCCAAGCTAATTGCGGAGTGTCCGTATCCGGCGGATAGACAACCGAGACCAAGATGCCTTTAGGCTTCATCTCACTGCGCAAAGCTTCAGAATAGCCGCGCACGGCAAACTTAGAACCGGAATAAGCGGTATATCCAAAAACGCCGATAACGCCAGCTAAGGAAGAAAAATTTACAATATGTCCACTACCGCGCGCAATCAGGTCCGGCAAAAGGATTTGGCAGACGTTAACCGTCCCAAAGTAGTTGATGTCCATGGTCCAATGGAAAATTTGGGGTTCCAAAGTTTCGGCGTAGCCCGGGCGTGAAACGCCAGCACAATTGATAATCAGGTCTGGCAAGCCGTATTCTGCTTTGAGCTGGGTCAGAGCCTGGCGTAAGGCAGGCTCATCGGTGACGTCCGCTGAAAGCGCAGCGAGCTTTTGGGTTGGGCTGTGGCGTTGCTGTTCGATCTTAGCTACTGCTGCATCCAAGCGCTGCTGGTCGCGCGCCAGGATCACGACAGAAGCGCCCTGGGCAAACAGCTGCTGGGCGATGGCTAAGCCGATGCCGCTCGAGCCGCCGGTGATAAGGACGAGCTTACCGTTAATTTCTTTCATGCTCACATCCCACAGGTGCTGCAATTAGAGCTGCTGCAACTGGAACAGGATCCTGAAGAACCTGCAACGGTCTTTCCACCGCTGAAGGCATTTACCACTGAGATCAGGCGCCGCACTTCTAAGCTAGCGCATTTGGGGCAGCTGGTTTTTTCATTGGCTGCGCTCATCGGTTTAATCTGCTCAAATCGATTTCCACAATCTTTACAGAGATATTCATAAATTGGCATTTTTCCTCACGTTAATCGCAGGCATACTCTGCATAGGTACATCAAGACTTAGCGATATCTATCGTTTCTGGTTTAGGTGTGTAGCGCTCCCTAATCTTAGGGATGAGATAGCCCTGAAACGCACGCTCCAGATCATAATCTGGCTGCCAACCCCAGTCCGCACGGGCAGCGCTATCATCTACATCCTCAGGCCAGGTATCCACGATTTTTTGTCGGCGACGGTCAGGTTCAAAAGTGATCTGAGCTAGTGGAAAAGCTTGCACCACAATCTCATAAATTTGCTGGGCGCTGAGGCTAAAACTAGTCACGTTATACACTTGCTGTGAAATCTTACTCACATCAGCTTCTTCAAGCTTTACCAACGCTTTGATGGCATCAGGCATCACCATAAAAGGTAAAATAGTATCTGGGCGCACAAAACAGCTATAAGGGATGCCCTGCGCGGCAGCGTGCAGCATCTCAGGCCCGTAGTCACTCGTGCCGCCGGTGGGGATCGTTTCAGCGCTGATTAGTCCCGGGAAGCGCAGGCAGCGAAAGTCGACCGTCGGTTCTGTGCTGGCGTCGGCTGCCAGCTGGCGGTAATGCTTGCTGTAATAACGCCCTAAGCTTTCGCAATAGAGCTTATTGCAGCCATACATTGTGGTGGGATAGGTATAATCTCCTTCTTTTACCTTGCCAACGCGCCGCTTTACTTCTAGCGAGGGCAGACCATATACAGCAATGGAGCTTGGATAGATAAACTTAACCGACTGCCCTTGCCATTGGGATTGCTCTACGGCTAAGCGCAGCAGGTTTAAGGTGCCTTCTACGTTGATGCGATGGGCGGTTTCTGGATTATATTCTGCTTTGGTGGAAAGGATGGAAGCAAGATGGTAAATGGTGCGGATCTGGTGCTCCACCACCAGCCTGCCAAGCAGGATTTGATCGAGCACATCACCCACAATCCACTTGGCAACAAGCGGACGTAAGGCTTTGTCTAATGGGTTCACGTCTAGTGTAACAATCGGGCAATCTTGCTCGGCTAAATAGCGAATAAGCCCGTGCCCAATCTCGCCACTGGCTCCAGTAATTAACACAACCTGCTCACGCATATCATCTCTCCTTTTAGTTAAACGGGTAAAACCATGGATATCCTACGAATGGGTTTTCCCTGTCTGCGGTTCACACGGATTACAACAACGGTCATATCATCATGGGGATTCCCCAAATCGAGTCCTACTGCCTGGTTGAGTAGCTGATCAGCTAATTGCTGCACGGATAGATCAGGCTCATCGAGTATCGTTTCCATGAGGTCGCCCCACTGTAATGGCTGACCGAAATCAGCTCCGGCGGTCGCGATCCCATCTGAAAACATCACGATCGTAAAGTTATTTTCAATCGGGAATTGATAGATAGTAGGTTTCAAGGGGTCTAAAACTTCGCTTTCATTGTAGCTAATTAGGTTATCCTGATCATTACGCAGGAGGAATACTGGTACTAGGTTATTTTTGGTGAGGAGAATCGTACTTGTTTCCAAGTCGCAAGAAAGGATATTTAAGCTGAGTTCTGCCTCGCCCCGGTGTTCGGCTTTAAGTGCGGAAAGCACCGCCCGCGAAGCAGCCCCATCGTGAATACCTTCGAAAATTAATGAAAGGACGCGATGAACAGCTTTACGCGAAATTTCTTTAGACCGTTGACCGTTAAGCTTGCCTTCACCCAGAATGACGGAGATACCGCCTTGCGGGCGTTCAATGACTTCGACTTGATCACCTTGTTCCCCAGAATAAAAGCGGTCAACCTTAGCAACTGCAATTTGAATTTCCATAAGGCTATTTTAATGCATTAATGCTTAGTAAGAGTGATGAATACAGGTACAATTGTCAGGATTTCTAACTATGAAAATGTATCGTAGACGTTTGTTCATATATTGTTGCCTGATTTTTTCATTAACTGCTTGTAACTTCAACACAATCCACGCCCCTACCCAAACCGAACCCGAGGTGATAGCAGCGGAAATCAAGCCTGAGACAATGCAGCGAACACCTATCAGCCAGATACAAGGCGCGCAGCACCGCTCGCCTTTAGAGGGGCAAACCGTGACAAATGTTTATGGAATTGTGACGGGCATCACAGTCAGCGGATTTTACTTGCAAGATCTGCTGCCTGATATGGATGAAGCCACTTCCGAGGGCATTTTTATTGCAGCACATTCGATCGGCACCGTTCGTGTGGGTGATGAGGTATTAATTGCCAGTGGCGTGGTCAAGGAATTCAATCCTGCTGGCGTCGGCAGCAATTCACTCACGATAACCCAGATTCAAGCGAATGATTTTAACATTCTCTCCAAAGGCAACCCTCTGCCGGAACCAATCGTCCTAGGGGAGGGGGGACGCACCATCCCTAACCAGGTGATTGCTAATGACATCAATGGCTACGCGGGCAAAAGTGGTTTATTTGACCCACAGGAAGATGGGCTTGATTTCTACGAAAGCTTGGAAGGCATGCGCGTACAGGTCAA
>DMCS01000045.1:6682-7498 GCA_003445715.1 Candidatus Mesolinea sp.
CGTTTTACGCAATCAATCATTGGGATTATCAGTTATGACTTTGGCAATTTCCGCCTTTTGCCAACCGAAAAGTTGCAGTTTTCGCAGGGTAACGTTCACAAAGAGACTGTTGCGTATTCCCTTGAGGATAACCATCTTGTTGTGGCAACTTATAACGTGGAAAATTTGGACGCTCAGACTAATCCGCAGCGGCTCCCTCAACTTGCAAAGGATATCGTTACTAACTTGGGTAATCCAGATGTCTTAGCCCTGCAAGAGGTTCAAGATGACGATGGGGCGCTGGACTCGCTGGTAACCTCTGCTGACGTGACTTTAGCAGCGCTCCTTGAAGCCATTCGACAGGCTGGTGGACCAGAGTATGCGTGGCTTTCGATTGACCCAGAGCGGAATGCAGATGGCGGGTTGGAGGGGGGAAATATCCGCAACGTGTTGCTTTACCGCACAGACCGTGGTTTGGACCCCACTTCAGCACCAGCAGGTGATGCTACATCAGCCGTGCAGGTTTTGGTACGCGATGGCAAACCTCAACTGAGCATGAACCCAGGTAGAATCTCGCCAAGTAGTTATGCTTTCAGGGATAGCCGTAAGCCCTTGGCTGCTCAATTCAACTTTCGCGGTGAGGATATTTTCATTATCGCCAACCACCTCAACTCAAAAGGGGAGGATGGAGCGCTGTATGGCGATATCCAGCCGCCCTTGCTCCTTTCGGAAACCCAGCGCATTCAGCAGGCAAACATTATTCACGACTTTGTGCTGCAGATTCTAGCTGTCGATCCTCAAGCCAGCATCGTCGTGCTGGGGGACCTGAACGACTTC
>DMCS01000003.1:0-15074 GCA_003445715.1 Candidatus Mesolinea sp.
CATTTCTAATTAGCCATGACAGTAAAAACGCCAGATTAGCCAGCTGCTGCCCCCTTGCGTTCAAAGATAATGTATCCTGCCAGTAGGCAGACTAAAAAGGCAACCATTGCCGAAGGTACCACTTCCAGCCCATAAGTCCGCGCCAACACCCCCACCAAGCTCGTCAGCGCCGTGCCGCCCAGGGCACCAGCGGCGGTTTGCACACCAATCGTGTTGTTACTATGCTGCTGCCCTACCCGGCCGGGAGTGCCAGATATCAACCCAGGGAAGATGGGTGCAAATGCAAAGCCGATCACCGCTACTGCGGCTAAGTTGACCCAGGTACTTAGGTTTAACCCCAGGATCACCCCTGCTAGTATGGCTGCTATGATGCAGACTTTGACTAGCGATTGAATATTAATCTTCCGCGTCACTAAACCGGCTAAGATGCGCCCAATCGTGAACGTAAACCAATAACTGCCGGCAAAATAACCTGCTAGCTGTGGATCAACCCCTCGCCCTTCTGTGAGCAAGGAGTAAACCCAGGTGCCCATAGAGACTTCAGAGCCCACGTAGAAGAAAAAGAGGAGCATACTCAGCCAAACGCGCCGACGCTTGAGCGTCTGCCCCAAGTTCACTTCTTTTTGTGGCTCTGCTGGGCTCTCGGCTGAGGCGTTATTATTTTGCTGCCAAATGGGCAGGGTGATCCAGAAAGTGATGGCGAGCACGATCTGCACCGCGCCCACCAGCAAGTAGCCTAAGCGCCAATTTTGGAAGTTGGTCAGCGCTGCCGTCATGATGAGTGGACCAGATGTGATCCCCACGCCGTAGCTGGCGTGCAGCCATTGCATCAACCCAGGGCCGTAGTGGCGCGCCACGTAGGCATTCAGGCTGCTGTCGATCCCGCCGGCGCCCATACCAGCAGCCAAGCCTAACGCCACCATCATCCACCACTGTGGGACGATGGTGTAACCTATTAAGCCGATACCAGTGAGAACACAGCTCACGATCAATAGGCACCCCAGACCCAAGCGGCGGGTGAGCTCGCCTGAAAGGAAGCTGGAGGTGAGGTAACCGACCATAGCCGTAAAGAGCAGGGCACCCAACGCGTCAATCGGTACGTTAAAGCTAATGCGGATAGATGGCCAACCAACCCCAAGCAAACCATCTGGCATTCCCAGGGCGATGAAGGCAACGAAAATCAGCAGGATGAGGCCTGCCGGACGTGCTTTGTTTCTAGGCTTAGATTCGCTAAGCTGCGCTTGGCTCATCCCTGAAGGTTAGGCTTCCACATACCCGCATAGCGCCAAGGCGCCTGGTCCGGTATGCAAGCCAAGTACTGGCCCTGTGATATTGATGAAAAGCTCAGCTGGTTTCAGTTCCTCCCGCAGGCGGGCGGCTAACTTTTCAGCTTCCTCAAGCGCGTTGCCATGCACCACAGCGATATGCAGCTTGCCTACTTGCTGCCCAATGGCGTTGGTGAACTTCTTGTACAAACCCTCTAACACAGCCTTATGGGTACGGTAAACTGCGACCGGGGTTACTTTTCCTGATTCCCGATTGACAGCAACCAGTGGTTTGATGGAAAGGGTATTGCTCAGCCAGTTAACCGCATCGCCAATGCGGCCGCCTTTAGCCAAGTAGGAAATCGTATCCAAACCGATGTAAAGGTAAATGCGTTGACGCACCGCTTCAACGGTTTGCAACACTTCCTGCACCGATTTGCCAGCCTCGAGTGCGCGCGCAGCTGCTATCACCTGCCAGCCTAACATCATCGTGTTCCCTCTAGAGTCGACCAGATGCACCGGCACGCCAACCATTTTTGCTGCCATGCTTGCCATCTGAAAAGTACCGCTCATCTCGCTGCTGATGGTAATGCAGACGATTTCGGTCGCGCCTTTTTCAATAGCGCGCTCAAATGCCCTGCAGAAATCCTCAATGGTAGGTTGAGAGGTCGTCGGTAGTTGAGGATCACTCTCAATGCGCTGGTAAAATTCCTGTGGAGTCATGGTTACACGATCTAAGTATTGTTCTTTTCCCCAGATGATGTAGCAAGGAACTACGTCAATATCGTATTGCTCGAGCAGTTCGGTATCGATATCACAGGTGCTATCAGTGATGATTTTTATCATAGTTACTCCAGGTATTTATTTACTCTAATCTTACCCTAAATCCTGCTCGTGTGAAGGTGGTGTAAGAGCAAAAAAGAAATGTTCTATTAAAAATTAAGAACTCATGTCCTAGCATGATGCCCTATGGGCAGGCTGCGCACTCGGGAGACCTACGGTCAATCTCCTCGCTCGGTACCCTACGGGCAGGCTTCGCACTCAGGAGACCGGCGAGAACGAAGTCTACCCATAAGCACTTTTAGTATATATCCTCAAGCTGATGCTTGTTTAGATAATGTGCTCGGTATGGCCAGCCAGATTGCGCCCGAACTCTAATTGACCCGTATGGTAGCTATGGTGGAAGAAAAAGAACAGTGCCCAATAACCGCGGCGCTGCATGCGCCCGCGGATCACGGGGATTTCTTCGTCAAAATCTTCCTCGCGCATGCTCTTTAGCTGCGCTGCAATCGCTGTGTGGAGCTGGTCGATGCTATTTAAAAAGGTTTCAAGCGAAGGCAGCCCTTCTTCTTTACCCAAAACTGGCTCAGAGCCATAACCAAAGCGGCTGAAATCGGGCAGACCAGCCGGCAGCTGCCCACCGAGCACCTTTTGCTGAATGGTGACTAAGTTATTCGCTAAATGCCCTAGCACCCATGCCATGCAGTTCCCGCCATGAGGGGGTTGAATGAGCAACTCATCATCGTTTAAGCCGGCAGTTTGTTCGTGTACTATTTCCTGAAGCTGCCCAAGAACGGCAGCATATTCTGAGATGGTAATCATATTTCTCCTTTCCATGTTTAATATTATCCTTATCTCGATGTAATTTCAATTCCACTTATATTAACTGGTGTAAAAATAAACCGACATAATCTATCAGACACGTAATAGTGGCAGACTTGTCAATAATACTGGCAGCCGCTTAAACAAGCTCCTTTTCGGAGGAGATATGGCGGGCAGCCAGTGCGCAGCCCAAAGCGATCACGCACAGGGCAGCACTCACCAAGTAAATTTGCCGCGCGCCATAGCTATCATAAATCACGCCGCTAATCGCATTGCTCAAAATATACATGATGCCATTCATGGTGTTGAATACGAATGTGAACGCTGTGGTGGTATATTGCTTCGGGATGCGCACATTCACCAAATGTACCGTTGTGACCAGGCGCAAAGTAAAGCTTATGGCGGTCATAATGTTGAGCGCGAAAACCATCCAGCCTGATGGGAAGAGCCACACCAACAGCCGGCGGGTCAGGTCAAAAGCTAAAATTGCGATGACCAGGTTTCGTGCTCCCAAGCGCTCGATGAGGTGGTCTGCGCCTAACATCATCGGCACCTCTAGCAGTGCGCTCAACGTGGCTGCTAAGCCAATCACACTCACGGGGAGACCTAATTCTGCCATGAAAATTGGCTCAAAAGAGCGCACACCATCAAAAAGCGGATCAGTCAGCGCTAGGGCGATCACCGTCAGCAGTAAGTAACGGTCCTCGGCGATTAAATGGATTACCCCGTGTGTACCCAGCGGAGCTTCGACACTTTCGGATGAGCGCCGTTCACGGAAAATGCTCTCGGGCATCAGCAGCAAAACTACGCAGGTAGCTGCCATTAATCCTAAGAAGATACGGTCGTTGCGTAATAAGCCAAAGTTTTGGAAAATCATGCCGCCGAGTAAAGCTGTCAGTGCAAAGCCCAACGAACCCCACATGCGCAGCCTGCCAAATGCAGGCTGCTCCTCACCGTTTTTATCGGCTGAGACCTGATAGGAGAGGTTTTCGCTGGCGGTGATGCTGGAGCTGATGATCACGCGGTTAATCGTGTAAATCACGAGCATCGCGCCAAAGGCGCGCAAATAAGGAATGAGGAAAAGCGTTACCGTTGCGATGGCGAGGGAGATGAGCAAGATAAGGCGTTTATCTTTGCTGCGGTCGAAGATCAGCCCATATTGAGGTGCTGTGAGGATGACTGCCAGCGCGCTGAGCATGTTGAGCAGGCTAATTTGCACGCCATTGTAGCCGATAGCCTTGAATTGCAGGCTGAGGAAAGGCATCATCAATCCTAATCCAGCAAAAAAGAGCAGGAAAAACAAGCTAAAGAGCAGGATGTTTTTTCTCAGAGCGCGTTCATCGGCTGGCATAATCTTCTCGATTTGATTGGGATATCAACCCACTGACGGTGAAGTCATTATAACATCGTGGCGCATAGGAGAGCGCTTTACAGGCAAAGTTTATGGCACAATCCGCAAAGCTTGTATATACACGGAAGAGACCAGCTGTTTTTCCTGTGAGGGTGTTGAAAAACATTGGTTAGTCGATTGCATCCAAAATTTTCAAAGTTAAGAATTTCAATCTGCCCTCGCCTGCAAACATCTTTCCCCTCACCAGCATAGGCCGGAAAGTTTTACACTAAAACGAGACGCTGGGGAGGGGAATCAAAGGGGTGGGGGGGTATACACATATTGTAGACTTCTTGAATATAAAGTTACTCATTTCTTAATGTTCTAGCCATTTTCAATACCCTATTCCCGTAATTATGGCAAAAATTGAATCTTCAAGGTATACTTTAGACATTAATTTTCAGCTTCATTCACGGGAGGAACCCATGAAAGTCATTGTCAAACAAGATCAGCTTGCCCAAGGCGTCAGCACCGTATCCCGCGCAGTCTCAACTCGCAGTCCACTGCCTGTTTTAGCCAACATTTTGCTGCAAACCGATGACGGCCGGCTGAAGCTTTCCGCGACCAACCTGGAAATGGGCATCAGCGCATGGATTGGCGCTAAGGTGGAGCAGCCCGGCAGCCTGACGGTTCCCTCCCGCACGTTTGTGGACCTGGTAAGCAACCTGCCTAGTGACGACGTCACGCTGACGGTTGATGAGCGCACGCATACCCTCAATGTACACTGTGGAACGCTCAATACCGATATTAAAGGCATCAGCGCGGATGAGTTTCCGCCTATGCCAGAGCCAGACCTGAGCGCTAGCATCCCACTGAATGTTGCTAACTTCAAAGAGATGATCCAAGAAGTTGTCTTTGCTGCCTCCCGTGAAGAATCCCGCCCCAACCTAACGGGCGTGCACCTTTCCTTTGAGGGTGATTACCTCGTCTTGGCAGCCACCGATGGCTACCGCATCTCGATTGCCAAAGCTATCATGGCGCAAAAGCCGGCCCAAAAGATCGAAGCGCTCATCCCGGCGCGGGCATTAGCGGAGCTAGCCCGCATTGCAGTCAATGGCGATGAAACCTTGCAAATGGTTTTTCCAGCCGGACGCGGCCAGGTCATCTTCCACCTGCACGATGTAGAGCTGGTCTCCCAGCTGATTGAAGGCAACTTCCCCAACTACGCTGCCATCATCCCGCCTTCTTTCAAAACGCGCACTGTGCTTTCAACGGCGGAGCTGCTCAAAGCCTGCCGGCAGACCGAGATCATCGCGCGCGAAGGCAGTTACATCGCCCGCTTGGATATTCAACCCGAAAGCAGCGCCGAGAAACCTTCACAGTTAGAGATTTCCGCCAGCTCCGAGCAGACCGGCTCCTCTGAGGTGATGGTCGACGCATCTATCGATGGCACGCCGCTGCTGATTGCCTTCAATGTGCGCTTCCTGCGCGAAGTGCTCGAAGTGATTAAGACCCCTAACGTAGTGTTGGAGACCAATGCCGCCAATTCGCCGGCAATGATCCGGCCAGTGGGCGATGAGAGCTTCCAGCACATCATCATGCCGATGAACTTACAGCGATAGGCGCTGCCATCCAAGTTAGCTCAGACACCGGAAGACCAAATTCCGGTGTTTTGTTTTTAAGCATAAATGTTATATACTGTATGCAAGAGGCAGCAGATGAACCCTTATAAGAAAATGGCATTCTTTATAACAGTTCTGCTTTGCGTAATAACAAGTTGCCAGCCGATTAGTCCACCTCAGCCTATGCCAACAGTAACAAAATCCGAGGGCAGACTGATGAAGGGTGTGATTCTTTATGTTGAGCGCTATAAAAACGACAAAACCGTCATTGATTTTGGGGAAATTGTGGAAGGAGGAAAGCATATCAGTAACGTCGGCAGGGTTTCTTTCGCCGATGATTGCGAATTTTTGTTCTCTATCAATGGTCAAGAGGAAGATGCCAGCAGTGACGATTTAGCAGTAGGCCAAACCGCAGAAATATATGTGACTGAAATACTGGAATCCTATCCGTGGCAGTCTACAATTTCCAAGATTGTCATCACTTCACCAGATCCACAAGTCAGTCTAAAGCCAGTTTCTACATTTCTCGACCCCGAATTTGAAGGCGTGATTACTTCAATAATAGAGCCAAGCTTAGATTATCCTCTCTACAAAATAAATATCTCTGTAACTTCATCGCCCAATTACCCTGATGTGGAAGAGGCTTCATTTTCTATCCAGAACTCAGCCTTAATTTGGCAGGAAACTGCCTTTGGCTACCAACCGATAAACGCCACTTACCTGGGAGTAGGGCAAAGCGTCAGTATTTTGCTAGAAGATTGGCATATGCTGGATCCAGATCCCACAGTCTACTTGGCCTTTGAAATCATCGTCCTCTCTAGTGAAGAGTAAAGTGGGATGTTGTATATTGGCTTGTGTCGAATAAAAGGAAATCCATGTTCAAAAAGAAGGCCTTTTTGTTATTAGGAGTCATTGCATTGACTCTTGTTCTGTTCTTGGCGGGCTGTCAATTCGTTAATGCGCCTCTACTTACGCCAACAGAAACAAAAATCAGTGGCTTTCACTTACAAGGAGCGATCCTTTACTTTGAGAAGTTATATAAGGGCGATGCTGTAATTCATTTCGGCGAAATCAAAGATCCAGCTGAAGGCATGATTGGCTATGGTTTCGTTCACATTCCCGAGGATTGTGAAATCTTGAAGAGGCTTGATGGTGAGGAGGAGGCAAGCCTTGAGGATTTAGCTGTCGGTCAAATGGCAGAAATCTTTGTACCCGAAATTCTGGAATCCTACCCTTGGCAAGCGACTGCAACCAAAGTCATCATTACATCCCCAGATCCGAAAGAGAGCCTCAAACCACTTTCTCTTGTGCTTGCTCCAGACTTTGAAGGGATTATCACCGCAATCCATGAGCAGACGGAGCCCTTTCACAGCTTAACGATCACCTTAGAAATCACGTCCGCGCCCAAATATCCGGAGCTCAAGGAAGAAACGGTCGCCCTTGACCGTCAAGCGTTGCTTTGGGAAGAAACTGCCTCTGGTTATGAGCTCATCTCGCGGGACGCATTGGTATTAGGCCAGAAAATCAGCGTTTTACTAAAAGATCAAGGCTTGGATAGAATCGTTAGCGAAATAATCGTGCTTCTGAATGAAGAATAAAGGAAACCAAGTCTGAAAAGAAATTACCCTCAAGATTATGGCTAACCGCATTATTGCTAATTTTCGTTCTTGTTAGTTGTCAGCTCAATAATGCTTCACAGACTAAGCCAACATGAACACAAACTGACAGAACGCTGATGAAGGGTGTGATCCTTTATGTTGAACATTATCAAAACGGCAAAACCGTCATTGATTTTGGGGAAATTGTGGAAGGAGGAAGGCATATCAATAGCGTCGGCAGGGTGTCATTCGCCGATGATTGCGAATTTTTGTTCTCTATCAATGGTCAAGAGGAAGAAGCCAGCAGTGACGATTTGGCAGTAGGCCAAACCGCAGAAATATATGTGACTGAAATACTGGAATCCTACCCGTGGCAGTCTACAATTTCCAAGATTGTCATCACTTCACCCGATCCACTAGTCAGTCTAAAGCCAGTTTCTACATTTCTCGACCCCGAATTTGAAGGCGTGATAATCTCAATAGTAAATCCAGAAGCGAATCTGCCTGCAAAGCTAGTCATTGCTGTTAATTCAGCACCAAATTACCAGGGAGTACAAGAGGCTTCATTTTATTTGCGCGACCAGGTCTTAATCTGGCAAAAAACTGATTTCGGTTATCGTTTTATATCCCTTGAAGATTTATCGTTAGGTCAAAAAGTGAGCGTTGATTTATACGATAAAAACAGGGTTGACCTAAATCCTTTCTCTGGACGCGCTTTCGAAATCATCGTACTTTCCAACGAAAACTAAGCCAATTCGCATTTAACACATAAGACCGATCTGCTTTTCGGATCCTTATTTCTCATGGTCCCTCATAGGCGACGGATTTTTCCTATTCCCACACAAATATTCCTATTCACCAATGCCCGCAGGGTAAAGTACCCGCAGGGTAAAGTACCCGCAGGGTAAAGTACCCGCAGGGTATAATTGTGCCATTGTGACTTTTGAGGTGCAGAGATGACAAAGGAAGCTCGGCTGGTTTTGGCAGGGTTTGGCAATGTGGGCAAAGCATTTGCGCGGCTTTTGCTGCAAAAGGAAAACGAACTGCGCGAGGAACATGGCTTGAGCTTTACGGTAACCGGCATCTGCACCGGCTCGCATGGCGCTGCGATTGACCCGCAAGGTCTGGATCTAGCCCAAGCCCTGGACACGGTGGAACGAACTGGCAGCCTGACGAGCTTAGATCGCGCCAGTTTCCTTGGCAATACGCTCGACTTCATCGAAATCTGCCCCGGAAATGTGCTCATCGAAACTACCCCCGTGAACCCGCGCAGTGGGCAGCCAGCACTGAGCCATATCGAAGCGGGATTAGCGCGCGGCATGCATGCTATCACAGCGAATAAAGGACCTGTGGTTTATGGCTACCAGCACCTCACCCGCTTGGCTGAAAGCCGGGGGAAGAAGTTCCTGTTCGAATCGGCAGTGATGGATGGCGCCCCAATTTTTTCGCTTTTCCGCGGGCCGCTCTTGGGTGCTAAGCTGCTCGGCTTTAGCGGCATCCTGAATTCGTGCACCAACCTGCTCTTGGAGCGCATGGAAGGGGGCGAAACGCTTACGCAAGCCATTGCCTATGGCGCCTCCATCGGCATCACCGAAACCGACCCCAGCAATGATGTAGATGGCTGGGATGCGGCAATCAAAGTGGCAGCCCTCGTAACGGTGTTGATGGGGTACCCGCTTACACCGCTTGAGGTGCAACCTGTTGGCATCCGCGGCATCACACCTCAGCAAATCACCCAAGCAACCGCTCAGGGCAAAAAATGGAAATTGGTTTGCGCGGCCGGCTGGGATGAAAGCGGTCAGTTCTACGCACGCGTGAGGCCGGAAACCGTCGGGCCGGATTCACCCCTCTTTGCAGTCACGGGCACGAGCTCTTTTGTGCAGTTTAAGCTGGACGTGCTGCCCGGTCTGGGCATCTTGGAATCTAACCCCAGCCCCAAGACCACTGCCTTTGGCTTGCTCTCTGATGTACTTTATGCATTGAAGGAGAAATAGCCCGCATGCCTACGGTTTTCATAGGTTTGGGCAGCAACCTAGGGCAGCGGGAGGAAAATCTCGCCGCGGCGCGCCAGCTGCTCGCCTCTCAGGTGCGGCTGCTGCAAGCCTCCGCGCTCTATGAGACTGCACCGTGGGGTTATGCCGATCAGCCAGCCTTCCTCAACCAAGTACTGCGCGGCGAAACGACGCTCCAGCCGAGCCGGCTGCTGCGCTTGTTCAAACACATTGAGCGGAAGCTCGGCCGCGAGAAAACTTTCCACTATGGGCCTCGTGTGATCGACATAGACATTCTTGTTTATGATGACCTTATTATGCAGACCAAGCATCTGCAGATCCCGCATCCGCATCTGCACGAGCGGGCCTTTGTACTCGTGCCGCTTGCGGAAATTGCCCCCGAGTGGGTGCATCCTGTGCTCGGCAAGACTGTGAGCGAACTGCTGGCTGCGTTGCCAGCAGAAGAAAAAGCGGGGGTGCAGCGGTGGTAAAGCTGTTAGCAGGGTTGGCGCTGCTCTTGCCGGGGCTTTTCTGGTGGGTGTGGTGCGGGGACCGAGAGAAAGACCCTGGTGAAGCCTTAGCCGGCATCCTGGGCGTGAGCGTTGCCTTCATCGCGTTGATCGCCCTGTTCTTCTACACCATCCGGGTGAGCATTACCCCGCCGATCTTCGGCTTGCTCCTTGTCCTTTTTTTGGCTGGGACGGTGGTTGGTATCATTCGTCAGCATGGCGCTGGCATCAATGCACGCTGGCTCCTGGCATTGGCAGTATTTGGTTTGCTGTGCATTTGGCGCTTAGCGCAGGCTGAGGCGTTGGTGCTTCCAGCTTGGGTTGATTCGCTGCATCATACGCTCATTTCCCGCAAGATGGTCGAGGCAGGCGGTCTAACTAGCACGCTCGAGCCTTACCTGCCAGGTCCGTTTTACTATCACTATGCTGTGCACGCGGTTAGCGCGGCTTATGCTGCCCTAACGGGTTTGCATCCGGCAGAAGCTTTGCTCGTGGTCGGGCAGGTGATCGGCGCTGGCATCAGCCTCTCTATCTATGCGCTCGTACGCCCGTTAGTCAAGAATTGGCGCTGGGCGGCACTCGCGGGCTTATTGGCTGCCTTTGCCACCAAGATGCCCGGTTATTACTTAGCGTGGGGGCGCTACACCCTGCTCATCGGCATATTGATGCTGCCCTTAGCGATGAGTGAGGCGTTACGCGTGGTGCAAGGCAGGCAGCCCCGCCAGGCGGCGATTGCACTCACCCTGCTCACCGCAGGCACCCTGCTCAGCCATTACTTTACTGCCTTTTTGCTCGCGGTTTTCCTAATCATACTTGCCTTGCTTTGGCTTGTGCGCAGCCTGAAAGCTAAGCAATTTCACTGGAAAGAACTGGCTGCACTCGCGCTGCCAGCATTGGGAGGACTGGTGCTCGCTTCGCGCTGGTATTGGCGCTTGTTCCGCTATTCACTCGGGGTCTTCCACCCAGCTGTCACGTTTTCAGCAGGAGCGGCTGGGGACGTCAATCAGTGGCATTACTATTGGACGCTGGTGGGTCCATACAGCGGATATGTCGTTCTGGCATTGGCCCTTATTGGCGCGCTGGCAGGTCTATTCCACCAGAAAACGCGTGGGCTCGCCTTATGGGGCTTGCTCGTGGCGTTTTTGGCATTGCCGTTGGGGTTGCACATTGCACCCTTCCGCAGTGACCACTTTGCGTTGGTGCTGTTTTTGCCGGCGTGCTGCTTTGCCGCCTTAGGCTTAGAGTGGGCGAGCGGTCTGTTCCGGCGGCCATGGCAGCCGGCTGCGCTTTCAGCTGGCATCACGGCTCTCGTGGCTTTTATGCTCATCTTTGGCGCTCAGCAAACTTGGGACGTGGTTAATCCGGACACCATCTTGGCAGACCAGGCAGATCTGGCGGCTTTGGAGTGGATTGATACCCATACGCCTCCCGAGGCGCGCTTTTTTATCAACACCACACCTTGGGGCTATGAGCTTTACCGTGGTGTGGATGGCGGCGCATGGATTATGCCCTATACTGGCCGTTGGTCACTGGCACCCACTATTTTCTACCCTTTCGGCGGAGATAAGGCTTTCAAAGCTCAAATGAGCGCTTGGGGAGAGAAAGCTGCTAACCTCAAGGCTTGCGGTGAGGAATTTTGGGAACTGGTGCAGGAGGCTGATCTCCAATACCTCTATCTGCGCGAGGGCAAAGGCAGCCTGCAGGCTGCTGCACTGCAAGGCTGCGCCGGCCTCAAGCAGCTTTATACCGCAGGCGGTGTGAGCATTTGGTTAATTGAATGAGATTACTTATGGAATGTTCACAAAATAATATGAAGTTATATTAATTAAATGCCGTCGTTTGACAAGATATTGCTGCCTGGTTGATAATTGCTCAAGTTTGGAATCGCTGAGGAGCAGGCGTGGATATTAACTTTCTTTTGGTAATTCTGGTGGGGTTCATTGCCCAGATGATCGATGGCAGCTTGGGCATGGCTTATGGCGTGAGTGCTAATAGTTTTTTGCTGGGCGTAGGGCTTCCACCTGCTATTGCCAGTGCCAGCGTGCACTCCGCAGAGATCGTTACTACGGCTGTCTCGGGCGTTGCCCACTGGCGCGAAGGCAACACTGACCGACGCTTGGTGCTCCCCCTACTGATCCCCGGGGTAATCGGGGGGGCATTAGGGGCGTATCTTCTCATCAATGTTGATGGCAATAAGATCAAACCATATATCTCCATCTACCTGCTAATTATGGGGATTCGCATCCTGGTGAAGGCTTTCAACAGTGTCATCATCCCAGAAGAAAAACGGACCAGCAAGTGGCTGGTCCCTCTCGGGTTGTTTGGCGGTGCTTCCGATGCGATTGGCGGTGGTGGTTGGGGGCCAATTGTCACCAGCACCCTGATTTCAAGCGGGCATACGCCGCGCAAAGTTATTGGTTCGGTCAATTTTGCTGAATTTTTTGTGACTATCGCGGAAGTGATTGTATTTATTACTTCGCTCCCTTTTGCTGAGAATTGGCGCTATATCCTCGCCCTGCTCATTGGTGGTGTGATTGCTGCACCGCTTGGTGCGCGCTTGGCGAAGAAAATTCCAGCAAAAACCCTAATGGTCATTGTAGGTGTACTGATTATCATTTTACAATTGCGCACCCTCTATCAGATTTATTTTTAGCCATGACAGAAAACATCACGCCTTTTTCTCATAACATTCCCTTAGAAGTACGCGAGCGCATCAATGGGCACAAAGCCTTAGTGCTCTGGTTCACTGGCCTTTCGGGCAGTGGTAAGAGCTCGATCGCTGGCGCATTGGAAAGCATACTCGTCGAGCGCTACCAGGCGCATACCTGCTTTTTGGATGGTGACAGCCTGCGCTCTGGACTCAACCGTGACTTGGGATTTTCGGATGCCGACCGCACGGAAAATATCCGCCGGGTGGGTGAGGTGGCTCGACTGATGTTTGAGGCGGGGCTGATCACACTGGTGGCGTTCATCAGTCCCTTTGCCCGTGATCGCGAGCGCGCTCGCGCCCTCGTGCCGCCTGGGCGCTTTTGGGAGATTTATGTGGACTGCCCTATAGAGATTTGCCAAAGGCGAGACCCAAAGCAGCTTTATCGGCGCGCAGAGCAAGGAGAAATTGCCGATTTCACAGGTATCAGCTCAGTTTATGAGCCGCCGCTGCACCCCGAGCTTGTACTGCATTCAGATCAATATGGAATTGTTGAATGTGCCGAACAGGTCTTGGCACGCATGCTCGAAAACGGGGTATTATAGCTTTATGGCTGTAATTTTTGAGGAGTATTTTGGACCACTTATATGAACTAGAAAATCGTAGTGTCTACATCCTGCGGGAAGCTTACGCTAATATTAATTCTCTGGGAATGCTGTGGTCCATGGGCAAAGATAGCACCGTGCTGCTGTGGTTAGCCCGTAAAGCCTTCTTTGGGCATGTTCCCTTTCCGCTTATCCACATCGATACGCACTTCAAGATTCCCGAAATGATCCGCTACCGCGATCAGTTGGTGCGGGAGCTGCACCTCAACATGATTGTGGGCTCCAATCTGGAAGCACTGGAAGCCCACCGCACCTTCCCGGATGGTGCACTGGACCGACTAAGCTGCTGTGCCACCCTCAAGACGCAGGTGCTCAAGCAAACGCTCGACGGTACAGGTCCGCGCTTTCGCTTTAACCACGAGAAGGGTATCTACGAGCGTGAGGAAAACCCCACGCCTTTTACTGGCATAATCGTGGGCGTGCGTGCCGATGAGGAAGGCTCGCGTTCCAAAGAACGCTATTTTTCTGCCAGAGATGAACAGAACGAATGGAATGTAGCCAATCAGGCACCGGAATTTTGGAACCAGTTTAAGACGGAATTTGCCCCGGGCACCTCGGTGAGGGTGCACCCGCTGCTAGATTGGACTGAGCTGGATATTTGGGAATACATCCGCACCGAAAACATCCCCACGGTTTCGCTCTATTATAATCACGGCGATGGTAAGCGCTACCGTTCCTTAGGTTGTTACCCTTGCACTTTTCCAGTCGAATCTGACGCGCGCAATGTGGATGAGATTATCGAAGAACTAACCGTGGGCAAGTTCGCCACCATCGCTGAGCGCTCCGGCCGGGCGCAGGATAAGGATGACGGTGGCTCGCTGGAGACCTTACGACGGGACGGATACATGTGATGACACAAACTCTACCCCAAGAAAGCATGAACATCGTCTTCGTAGGGCATGTTGACCATGGCAAGAGCACGATCGTGGGCCGCTTACTGGCTGATACCAACTCGCTGCCCAAGGGCAAGTTGGAAGCGCTGCAAGCCGATTGCGCTCGCCGCGGGGTGCCCTTTGAGTATGCTTATCTCATCGATGCACTCAAAGATGAGCGCACACAAAATATCACCATTGATACCGCGCGCATTTTCTTCAAATCCAAATTGCGCGAGTATCTCATCCTAGATGCGCCTGGGCATATTGAATTTATCAAGAATATGGTGACGGGAGCTTCCCATGCGGAGGCAGCGGTGCTGGTGATCGATGCACATGAAGGCGTGCAAGAAAACTCCCGCCGGCACGGTTACCTGCTGGGCATGCTGGGCATCAATCAGGTCGTGGTGGCGATCAATAAGATGGATCTGGTCGGTTATGACCAAGGCGTGTTTGAAGCCGTGAAGAAAGAATATAGCGCCTTTCTTCAGACTATCGGTATTACCCCTGCTGCTTATATCCCTCTGAGTGGGCGTGAGGGCGACGGCGTTGCTTCTCACAGCCCTGCTATGCCGTGGTATACGGGCAAGACGCTTTTGGAGGCATTGGATGCCTTTGAAAAGCACAAACCGCTGGTAGACCGCCCATTGCGCATGCCGGTGCAGGACGTGTACAAATTCTCGGAGGATGGCGATCAGCGCCGTATTGTGGCTGGCACCCTCTCGAGCGGTACGATGCGCCCCGGGGATGCTTTGGTTGCTTACCCCTCGGGCAAACGTACCCATGTCGCAGAGCTGGTCACTTTTAACCAAAGTTCGCTCAGCCAAGCTGAAGCCGGCGAAGCCATTGGTTTCACCATGCAAGAACAAGTTTACCTGCGGCGCGGTGAGGTCATTTGCCATCCGGATGAGCCTGCGCCTGAAGTGAGCACGCGCCTGCGTACGAGCCTTTTTTGGATTGGCGAGCAGCCGCT
>DMCS01000003.1:15201-43847 GCA_003445715.1 Candidatus Mesolinea sp.
AGGTCAGCCGGCACATGGCTGGGGAAGTCACCCTGAGGGCTCGGCACCCCATCGCCTTTGATGTGGGCACCCAGCTCCCCGAGACCAGCCGCTTTGTGTTGGTGGACGGCTATGAGATCGCTGGCGGCGGCAGGATCTTGGAAGCCCTGCCCGATGAAGACATGCACCTGCGGCAAGAAGTCTACCAACGCGACCAAAAGTGGGTGCAAGGCATCCTCACTGCCGGCCAACGCGCCCAGCGCTTCAATCAGCAACCTGCACTGATCATTATCACTGGTGAGAAAGGCATGGGCCGCAAGCGCTTAGCTGCACACTTGGAGCAGCACCTGTTTACAGAAGGCAGTCTGGTTTATTATCTCGGCATCGGTTCAGTCATTCATGGCGTCAACTTTGACCTGACAAACCGCTCCAAACCCGAGGAGTGGGCTGAACATGTGCGCCGTTTTGCCGAAGTCTGCCATTTGCTGCTTGACACCGGTTTAATTTTGATTGTCACCGCCATTGAACTAACCAGCGCAGATGTGAAAATCCTCAAGACCATCATCAACACCGAAATTATCCAAACTATCTGGCTGGGAGATAAGATCACCACGGACCTGGTTCCAGATATTCACCTTAAGCTGGACGAGGATGAAGAGACCCAGTTGGCGCGCATCAAAGCGGGCATCGAGGCGGCCGGCGTAGTCAATGGCACGCATGCATTAGATTAATCGGCTAACGAAATGTGAATAATGATGGGCGTCTCAGCCCATTTTTATTTTCTTTAAAAGCATTTAATACTGAAGTTATTGCGGTATGATTGAGGCAAACTAAAGCAATGCTGCGTAAAAATAATTTATTCAGATTTTTTGACTGAATGCTAATTGATGTGCGTCAATTTGAGAGGCTACCCGCCAGGTATCGATGATCGTCTGCTATTTTGGAACCTACCGCCAGAATTACTCCCGCAACAAGAATATGATTGCGGCTTTGCGCTTAGTCGGCGTCGAGGTCAAGGAGTGCCATGTGCCTCTCTGGCACGGCGTGGAGGATCGCGTCGCAGTTACTAGCGGAGGGTGGAAAAAACCGGCCTTCTGGTGGCGTGTGATCAAAACTTACTGGCAGCTTTATTGGAAATATACACACATCGGGGAATACGACATCTTGATAATCGGTTATCCCGGTCAGTTTGATGTTTTCCTTGCCAAGATGTTAGCTAACCGAAAACACAAACCTTTTGTCTGGGATGTGTTTATGTCTATCTATCTGGTAGCATTGGAGCGTCAGCTTGACCAAGTAGAAGATTCTTCAATTAATTTCATCCGTAAAGCCGAAGCTAAGGCTCTCAAAAAGCCTGATATGCTCATTCAGGACACTCAACCTTACGTGGATTGGTTGTGTGAAACTTATCAAATCTCACCTTGGAAGTTTCGCCTTGTACCTACTGGTGCTGATGACCGCATTTTTAGGCCACAACCAGAAAGAAGCCAGAAAGATAGCCTCTTCCGCGTGCTGTATTACGGTTCCTATATCCCCAACCACGGTGTCAGCGTCATCTTAGGTGCGGCTGAGCTGCTCCTGGCGCACTCCGATATTCTCTTCGAGATGATCGGGGAAGGTCCCGACCGCCCTGAGGCCGAACGCTTTGCGCAGCAAAAAGGCTTGACCAATATCCAGTTTCAAGATTGGGTTCTCCAGGATGACTTACCCAGCCGGATCGCGCAAGCCGATGTCTGCCTGGGCGCCTTTGGCCAAACGCCCCAATCGCTCATGACTGTACACAACAAAGTCTACGAGGGTATGGCCATGGGCAAGCCGGTTATTACCGGCCAAAGCCCGGCAATCGCAGCCCAATTCCGCCCGGGTGAGGAGCTGCTAGCTTGCCCGCGCAGCGCGCAAGGGCTGGCGGAGAGCATCTTACAGCTCAAGGAAGACCCAGCACTGCGTGCAAGATTGGGTGCCAATGCCTTGCACGCTTTTCAGGAGCGTTATTCCCTGCAGAGCCTAGGGAAGCTCCTTTTAGGTTACCTCCATGAATTCGACTGATAAGCCAGTTTCAACACCCAAACGTAGCCGTTTTCTGAACATGTTAGCGGGCTACGGCAGCGCCAATGCCGCTGCTCAGTTCATGAAGATGCTCTTCATGCTCATCATGGCGCGCTACTTTGGGCTGGAAGATTATAGTGATTATGTTGCGGCCTATTCATTAGCTTCTTTCACTGCCATTTTTTTCAACCTTGGTTTGGATACTTGGCTGCTGCGCGAGGGCTCGTTTAGAGAGAATTGGAAGCTCTCGGCGCAAAAGGTGCTTAGCTTGAAAGCGAGCATCGGTATTATATGGGCGGGATTGTTGATCGGGCTAGCGCCAACGCTACGCCCTGACCTATTTGGCTTTGGCCTCCTGGCGCTGTGTGTGGCGGATGTGTGGTTTGATTCCTTGCTAATAACCATGTTGGCTGTCCTTAATATTAAACGAGATATCAAAGCATACTCAGTTTCCATTTTGTTGCTACGCGGGTTAAAGCTAATTGTTTTGTTGGTTATGATTGCGGTGGGGAGCCGGTCTGTTTTGCTGATTGCAGGTTTGAGAGCAGCTATTGCCTGCGGACTTGCTGTTGCTGTTTTTTTGATGCTCCGATTGGATTTTCGTGTTGCCAGGCGGCAGGAAAGCCTGCATATGCTGCGCGATTCGAGAGCCTACACTTACTCAGAGTTTTTTTCAGTCATCTATATGCAAGCCGATGTTAATTTGCTCACGCTATTGCGAGGCAAGGTTATGGCTGGCGTCTACTCTCCCGCGCTGAGCGTGATCAACGCCTTGTTTATCATTCCCAGCTCAGTTTACACCTTTTCAATCCCCACTCTTTCGCGAACTTATCAGGAAAGGCCGGAAAAACTCCCTGCAGACGCCCGCAAACTTCTGGCAGGGACTACCTTGATAGGAATAGTGCTTTTTGCGGGGGTCGGTTTGCTTGGGGATGACCTGGTACGATTGGCGCTGGGCGCGGAATACGAGACCACCGGCCAGCTGATCACTATGCTCAGCCCGGTACTCCTGCTCAAGTGCTTGGAATTTGGGCTGGCAAGCGTGATTGTAGCGCTCAATAAGCAGAAAGACCGCATCTTCCCGCAAATGATTGCAGCGGCAATGAATGTTGGGCTCAACCTCTGGCTAATCCCCTTATATGGCGTGTTTGGAGCAGCCAGAGTGTATGTGATCAGCGAAGTTGTGCTCTTTTTGGGTTATGGGATAATTGTATTTAGGTCCCTAAGGCAGCCAGAATATGCCAGTTAATGCCAAAAACGGCTCGCCCGTTGTGTTGATTATCAATTTTCACTCCACCCGCAATGCGGGCGACCTGGCGTTGCTGCTTTCCAATCGTCAATTGCTGCAGGAGGCTTTCGGCAACCCCAGAATCATTGTATCAGCAAACTGGCCTGATGAGGAAGCTTACGCAGAATATGGCTTCGAGGTAGTGCCGTCTATATCTACCCTCTGCGGCGTTGGATCGGATCAATCTCCTATAATTCAAATATTGAGATTATTCAGATATTATTTACGGATTATAAATGCCAAAAAATCATCTGGAATTATTATTAATGAACCAAAAGCACCTTGGCAAAAAGTTTTAAATGCATACTTAGAAGCAGACTTAGTTGTCGGAGTTTCGGGAAATCAATTCCACTCCTCAGGAAAATATGGTTGGCCTTTTCCAGCGACTATTGCTTCTGTATCTCTTGCAAATAAATTCAAAAAACCTTTATATATCATGCCACAATCGATAGGCCCTTTTAATAGGAGGTGGGAGGGTAAATTATTGAAGCGCGAATATAACAAGGGGCGAAAAATATATATTCGAGATTCAGAATCAAAAATAATAGCAAAAGACATTGGCTTGAGAGACTCACTTATTGAATACTCTCCTGACCCAGCTTTCGATCTTCCCTCTCTCTCTAAAGAGAAAGCAATCAATTTGCTGCGTGTAAACGGCGTATCTATTGATAAGCCCAAGCTGGGTGTAACGTTAATATCCCAAATGGGACGTTCATTAAACAAACATGAGATGAATAATTATTATAAGGTATTAAATAATGTTTTAAGACAATTTTTATGCAAATTCGATTCACAGGTGGTTTTTTTTAATCAAGTTACTGGTCCTGTTCAAAACGAAGACGATAGGATTGAGACCGCTAAACTTTGTCAACAACTCAAGTCCGAAGGCTTTGATGTTGTTCACGTTGATCAAGAAATGCGGGCGTATGAATTAAAAGCATGTTATGGTCAGATGAGAGCATTTCTTGCCTCAAGATTACATTCTGGCATTTTTTCTCTAGGAATGTACGTGCCTACTGTTTTTATTGGCTACCTTTCGAAAACTCGGGGGGTTTTATATTCAATTGGGCTTGATCAAAATGTGATTGATCTTACAGAATTAAACGAAGATAATCTTATGGAAAAACTAGGTCAAACTTGGAAAAATGCTGATGAAGAAAGAAAAATTCTTATCCAAAAAATACCCCTAATACAAGCAGCTAGTCACGCTCCTGCTAAATATATAAAAGAGGACTTTTTTCAATCTCATGCATGAAATTACGATTCTTCAGTTGATAAAAGGATTAGATATTGGGGGGAAAAATGGAGGAGATTCACGCTTTTGTGTAGATCTTTCAAAGCAGCTCGCTAAAATTGGATACAAAATCATTCTATGTAACTTCTTTGTTATGAATACTTCGTCTGAAAAGGGATTTTTAAAAGACCTAGAGAAATCAAACATTAAAACTATTCAGTTAGTTAATTGGAGTGAACAAAACAAATATTTTCATTACTTACAATCTATTCGAAAATTAGAAGGAAGTTTAAAAAATAGAGAAATAAACATTATTCAAAGTCATTTTCAGTTAGGTGCAATTGCATCAATTTATCTTAAGACAAAGAACAGAAATATTAAAATTATACGAACAGTTCATAACATTAAAGAATATGAAGAGGGAACAATAGGTTTATTAAAGAGGAGTTTGTTTGCTGAAAGGATTTATCCTGCAAAATTAGATGCCGAGGTTGGGGTATCACAAGCCATTGTTGAACAATTGCGAGCCCATCCAGGTGCCTCGCAACACCCGGAGAAAATTCATCTGATCCATAATGCCATTGACTTGCCCGAGAAACTGCCGGATATAAAACCACCTCATGCTGAGGGGCAGCCTTTTATTATTGGCAGCGTCGGCCGACTTGCGGAGCAAAAGGGTTACCGCTTTCTACTCGCTGCTATGCCGGAAGTTCTCAAGGCCATCCCGGGTTGTGAGCTGCATCTGGCCGGCGAGGGCGAAGAGAAGGCCAAGCTCATGGCCATTGCTGCCGAGCTTGGCATTTCGAGCCAGGTGAAATTTCGAGGCTACCTGGGGAATATTTCTGAGTTCTTGACTGGGTTAGATTTATTTATCTCCTCATCCTTGTGGGAGGGTTTGCCCACAGCTATTCTGGAGGCGATTATGGCTGGCGTGCCAGTGCTAGCCACAGATATTGCTGGCAACCGCGAGCTTATCCAGCATGGAAAGACTGGCTGGCTGGTGCCGCCAGCAGATGCACAGGCTTTGGCTCGCGGGATTATCTATGCTTATCAACATCCAGAGCTACGGCATCACTTTGCCGAGGAAGCTCGAGCCATCCTGCCTCAATTTTCCATTCAAACCGTGACGGAGCAATATGCTCAGCTTTACCAACGTCTCTTGGCAGGTGCAGTATGAGTGAAACCCTGCATGTGTTGCAACTATTGAAGAGTTTGGATATCGGCGGCGCTAGCGGCGGCAGCGATAAGTATGGCTTCGAGCTGAGCTTAGCCTTGAAGAAAGCTGGCGTGCATGTGGCGGTGGGTTGTTTCAACCAATTTGGGACTGCTACGGAGCACGATAATTTGACTAAACTAAAAGCTGCCGGCATTCCCTATATTATCTTGGAAGAAGGAAGCACATTCTCTAAGCTGCATTCTGTGGGTCTGCGAGATTTCTGTCGTGATTATCAGATTGATATAGTCCACAGCCACTTCCCTGTAGGGAACCTGGCTGGCTTGCATCTTAGAGCGCAGATCGCAGTTAAAGCAGTGGTACGAACAGCCCACATTTCTAAAGAATGGGGTGACGGGGTGATCGCCTGGATCTGCCGGCAGGTCTTTTCGGGTTTCCTTTATCCCTTATTGACCGATCAGGTAGTAGGGGTTTCACAGGCGATTACCGACCAGCTGAATACCAGTCTGGGGGGGAGACTTTCTAGCCGCAAAGCGATTACTATATACAACGGTATTCCTGAACGTTGGTTTGTCCAGAGCAATACCACTCTGCAAAAAGAACCTCATCTGGTTGGGGCAGCCGGATTGCTGATCAGGCGCAAAGGTTTTGACCTGCTTATCCGCGCCATGCCGGCAATCCTTGCAGAATACAGCGATGCCCGCTTAGTGATTTTAGGTGAAGGTGAGCAACGCCCGGACCTGGAGAATCTGGTTCAAGAGCGAGGCTTGGAGGGGAAAGTAGAACTGACGGGAAATCAGCCAGATATGCCAGCCTGGCTGAGCAAAATGGATGTCTTTGTGCTGCCTTCCTGGGTGGAGGGTTTGCCTACCGTGATCCTGGAAAGCATGGCTTGCCAAACGCCCGTGATTGCAACCGATATTCCGGGGACACGGGAGCTTGTCCGGGATGGCCAGACTGGCTGGTTGGTTCAGCCTGGCTCGATTGAGCAGATTGCTGAAACGGTGAAGCGCGCTTTTTCGCAGCGCGAGGCGTATGCGTGCATCCAAGCGCAAGCCTATGCCTGGGCACAGAACTTTACGATAGAGCGTGCCGCGCAGCAGTACTTAGCGCTTTATCAACAGATTGTCAAGGGTTAAAGTCAAAATCCAGACTGATTTCGCCCATATCGAGGATCTGACCGGCTTCGGTGTGCCAAACCTTGGCTTTGCCCTCCTCGTTTTCGATGATCTTATACGCAGCGTCCGGGCTGCCCAAAACCAGCACGTAATCCATGGGTTTGATATCAGGGATAATGAAATAGCCATCCTGATCGGTGATACCGCCGGGGCTGAAGGCAGTGTCTAAGACATAGGCGCCTTGATTGGGATCGTCAGTGGCATAGTAAACCTCTGCCAAGCGCACTATCAGCTCCTTATATGGCTCGCCGGAAGTATTGACAACGCGGCCGATCACGGTAGTCTTATCGGCTGCGGCGGCCAAGTGAGTAGGAGTGGGTGTAAGCGTGAGGGTGGGAGTATCGATTGCGCTGCAAGCTGCTAGCAAAATGAGGCAAAAAAAGGTAAGAAGAGATATTCGACCAAAATAATTCTTTTTCATTATGTCTTTGTACCATCCTTAAAAGTCAGCATTGAAACGCGGGCCAATTTCTTTTTTAGTTCAAACCTATTTCAGAAAAAATAATCCCAATGGGCTATTGATTTGACGTCCGTTATCGATTAAATTATCTGTCAGATAGCAAAATTATACTCTAAAGAAGGAGCAAGAAAAAATATGAAAAATAAGCTATTGTGTGCACTTGTTGTTGTCATGATGGTGGTAACCGTTTTTGGGGCTTCCCCGGTTAAAGCTGCTGCGTATGGTACCAGCTTTACAACCTCCATCACTTATCAAAATGTGGGCGCCAGCACGGCTACCGTATCTCTGGAGTTCTATGCTGAAGCCAACGGCACCCCAATCATTATCTCCCGCCCAGATCTGGCGCCCATGGCCGGCACATCAATTTATGTGGGAGCATTAGGTCAATTAGGAGCTGGATTTAAGGGCTCTGCGGTTCTGATTTCTAACCAGCCTTTGGTTGCTACACTTGTTCAATCTGCGCCCGTAACTAGCCCCATCAAAATTCGTCCTCTATCAAACGGTTTTACGGGGGGTTCTAATTATGTGTTAGTTCCTACCGCATTACTTAATACATTTGGCTCCAATACAATAATTTCAGTTCAAAATGTGGATTCGAACTCTGTTGATCTTCAACTTAGATTCGTGCCTTTGAGCGGTTCAGATATTATTGTTGAAGTTGAAAATTTGCCAGCTTTTGCAACCAAATATTTTGATATTGCACAAATGGCGGAGTTTGGGGATTCTTTCAATGGATCTGTCCAAATATATGCTACAAAATCTGGTTCTAGTGATCCAGGATCTATAGTAGCAAGTGCGATGGAACTTAATATTGAGGGTGATAACGCTTCGGCATATGAAGGGACCAATGAGTTTGCTACCACTATATATATGCCTTCCGCCATGTGCTTGTATCAAAACCAACAAACTTCATCCTATGCCGTGCAAAATACAACTGACCACGATATTACATTTAGTGTATCCTTCAGGCCTAGCGGTGTAACGGCAGGCCCATTCACACTCACACCTGGTACTAAACAAAGCGTTAATGGCTGCGATGGAAATACACCGGGATTTATTGGTTCAGCTGTAATAGAGGCTTCAGGAGATATAGTCGCAATGGGGAAAGTATATGGGGGCGGCTTATACACTGCATTTTTAGGCTTCACTAACGGTTCATCGAAGATTTCGCTTCCCTATGTCCGCTGGACTAACTCACACTGGTATGACAGTGTTCGCCAGAGAGCCTATATCGCTATTCAAAATGTAGGTGCCGATCTTCCTGCCGGAGCTGTAACAGTTAATTACTATGATAAGGATGGTAATCTGGTAGGATCTGATAGCCTGGGAGCTATCGCCTCTGGTGCCAAAGTGAATTCAAATCCGAGTGTAATTGGGGCCGATGGCGCTGAATTTGGTTACTATGATGATGGCACTTATGGTGGCTCAGCTGTAGTTGAAGGTCCTGAAGGCAGTGAATTGGCTGTGGTTGTAAGGATTTCTACTTATTCTAACTCGTTGATTGCCAGTGAGGATTATACTGGTATTCCGATTCAATAAAATTTTGTTTCTCAATGGATGGCGGCTATTAGCCGCCATCATTTTTTAACTATCGCTAGATAGTTTTTAGGATAGCCGCTGTTTGTGTATTTGTAATATCTATCCAATTTATAAAATAGTATAGAAAGGATGAAAGCAAGAATTTTATGAATAAGCAAGAATGGTGCTATTAAATAAAAAACTAGTTTATTCGAAAATTGCATTGGCAGGTATGGCAAATCTCGGCTCTCACGTTTATACTGATAACTTAAAGTTCCAAAATATCCTTCCAACCAATTTATTCTTTCAATAGAAAATCCAACTTTATCAAAGAGATAATTTAAGCCAAATTTTGTATATCGATAAAAGTCATAAGGGATTTCATGTTCACTAAAAAAAAGTGGACTGGTGAAAAACATAATTCCACCAGGTTTTAAAATTCTGAATAATTCTTTAAGCACTAGCTCTGGCTCAGGAACGTGTTCTAGCACTTGAGTAAAAATTATCGCATCATATGAGTTCGATCGAATAGGAATAGAAACCAAATCACATATATACGTACAAGGTGCATATATTTTATTTACTTTGCCGAAATCTGTGGAATGATAATTAATATCTTTAAAAAGTTCTTTATATGGGGCATCACCTGCTCCTGCGTCCAAAACCAATGAACCAGAATTAATATTTTCAGCAAAATGTTTAATTTCTAAATATAAATAATATCTTGAAGAGTTTATTTTAAAATGTTTTTTCAATTTCTTCATCGTTCTAATTGTCTCATTCAATGTTTCACTTTATCACATTCGGGATGGAGATGGTATATACCACGCGAAAGCGGTAAAGCGTGTCCAGTGGGGCGGATGCAGCATCTTGTCCGCCCACAAAATACAAGTAGCCCTCGGGGCTGAGGGCTGAGGAAAAACCATGCTGACCCGCGGGGATAGTATTGAATGGGATTTGAGCCCATTTCAGATAAGGGGAGTTGAGCTGCCAGATACCATTCGTCCCAATGACGAAAAGCATCCCCGAAATGCTCTCGGCACTACAATCTGAGCATGCCTCAGGCAGGTCAGGCTTCTTTTGCCAAGCCGGCTCACCTTCCAGGTCGCGCGCTGGGTCAAAACTCAGGCTCTCCTGTACTTCTTGGATGCCATCCCAGCCGCCCAGTACGTAAATTTTCCCGCTCACCTCCGCTGCTGTGGCATAAGCCCGGGCAGAGGGCAGGTTCGCAGCTGCGTGCCAGGCATCGTTGAAGGGGTCGTAGCGCCAGGCTTGATCCACCACCTGCTCGCCATCCCAGCCGCCAAAGAGGTACATCTGCCCCTCGTAGGCTGCCAAGGCATATCCGCTCACTGCCAGAGGCAATTCCGCTTTGCTCTCCCAGGTGCCCTTGCGCGGATCAAAGACCTCCAAGCAATTGCTTACTTTGCCATCAGCAAGCTTGCCGCCCGGGACGTAAATCTTTTCTCCCAGCACCACGGCTGAGACCTCGCTCACCGCTGTGGGTTTATCGGCTAATTTTGTCCAAGTATCGGTTTGCGGGTCGTAGCGCTCCACGAGGCTGGTGGGACCCTCGGAGGTTTGGCCAGCAATCGCGTAGATGGCGTTGCTGTAGCTAGCGGCTGCTAACCCGGCACGCGGAACAGACATCGGGGTTAGCTCCTGCCAGCGCTGCTGATAAAGTTCAGAAAGATAGGGGTTGGGTGTCTCCGTTGGGGCGGCAAATAAAGGGGTATTGGCAAGCAAGGAGGAAAGCCCGAGGATAAGGAATAGGGCTACCAGCGCCACGCCCCACCAATATTTGCGGAAAAAGACTTGAAAACGGCTCGGTTCCGGAGGTTCATTTGGCGTGCTTAGAACAGATGCCTGCGCAGCCGGCTCACCAGCCGGCGATTTGACAATGCCATACTCGATGGCGTAGAGTGTCGCTTCGGTGCGGGAGGAAACATCAATTTTCGTAAAGATGTTCGCCAAATGTACTTTGACCGTATTTACACTAATAAAGAGCTCTGCGGCAATCTCTTTATTGCTCTTGCCTTGAGATACCAGCTGCAGAATCTCGATTTCACGTTCGCTGAGGGGCACATTTTCCATAGTTGTTTGCTCACCTACAATTGCGGGTAAGGCAATTATAAAGTAATTTTTGGGGAGGCATGCTAATTTGTTTTTACCCCAAATTTATTAAGCACGTTTGCAGATTAACTTTGCGCCCTACCGTCTGATTATGGGTAAGTAGAGTTTATTTTGGAATGGATGATAGATATTTCCGCTGGTATAATATCTCTGCCCTTCGCCGCCATACCATTCGGCTTCCTCTGGCAGGCGCGGCCGGCCGCCGCGCGTCACCGGGTCCCAGTTGATGGTCACGTCGCGGAAGGTAATATCAACGGATTTTCCCCAACAATAATTTACGCAGCCGTTCAAGGTGCCTTGTTCTACAACCATAAAATGCACATGATTGCCGGTGCTGTAACCGGTGTCATCTACAGTAGCAATCGTTTGCCCTTGGAAAACATAAGTGCCGATTTGGCGTATATTGGCTGGCACGCTGCCTTGCGCGATATGCAGATAGATATTGTAAGTGTAAGGCGTCGTGGTGCGATCTTGGATGGTAATGCTATTAGTGCAGGATTCATTCCCATTAGCACAAGAATCTTTAAAATGATAAACGTAACCAGCTTTGGCAGCTGCAATCGGGAACATCGTTCCATCAGCAAAGTCAAAAGCGTATAAGCAATAGTCATCACCACAAGAAGTATGCCCTACCGACCAAGTCAGGCGTTTGGTAAGTCCAGCTTGCCAGGGCAGGTAGTAACCTCCATAAGTGACCCCGGTGGTGATCGCATTCGGATCATACTCTAAAAATCGGTCAGCTGCTTCAGTATCCCTAAAATCCGAGGCAGCCAAAAGCTCCTCGAAACCCGCTTCTTTTGCAAAGATCAATTCCCACTGCTGAGTTTCTTCATTCGACAGAGCGAGGATAGCCTGTGGTTCACGCGCCAAAATTTCCCCCGTCTCTTCGTCGCTGGCTGCCATCCAAATTAGGGCTTGGGTTTTCGTCTGATTAAATTGGATGTTATCCAGAGTGAGGATACCTAGCTCTCTTTCTGCAAGGGCCTGTGGCAGCTCTGAATAGAGCAGGGATTCTATCGCGGACTCTTTGGAAGATGTTGGCGAGGGAGCGTGTAGTAAAGGTTCAGCTTGCGAGCCCCCAGCCACGATGAGGTAGACAGAGAGGCATAATAGAATGATCGCTGTAAGGTATAAAAGCGAGAATTTTACTTTGGGGTGCTGCTCTGGTTCGCTTTCGGGCGTGAAGGTTTGTTTTT
Organism: Candidatus Mesolinea sp.; assembly: GCA_003445715.1. GTDB lineage: Bacteria > Chloroflexota > Anaerolineae > Anaerolineales > Anaerolineaceae > Mesolinea. The sequence continues at coordinate 27,408 of DMCS01000003.1, forward strand.
TCATCGGTTGCCAATCCTATTATCAAAGGAATACCTTACAACCAATGGTGCAATATATATGCCAAAACTAAATTCCCCCTGCTATGGCAAAACCCTAATTGCTGAGGATCAATCTAACCATTCCACGATGGTGGCTTCGCCCTGGCCAACCCCTACACACAGCGTTGCCAGCCCATAAAACGGGCGTTTTTCCTGCGGAGCACGCCGGCGCATTTCATAAAGCAGCGTTGTGAGGATGCGCGCGCCAGAGCAGCCCAAGGGGTGCCCCAGCGCAACTGCTCCGCCATTAACATTGGTGATTTCATGGGGCAAGCCCAGTTCGCGCATCACGGCTAAGGTTTGCACTGCAAAAGCCTCGTTGATCTCAGCCAGAGAAATATCACCAATCTGCAAGCCGGCACGTGCCAGCGCCCGGCGGGTTGCTTCAATAGGCCCTAAGCCCATGATGCGCGGCTCGATACCCGAAACGCCGCTGCTGATAAAACGTGCCATCGGTTTGAGCCCTAAGGCGCGTGCTTTTTCTGCGCTCATCACCAGCAATGCGGCTGCCCCGTCATTCAGCCCGGAGGAGTTACCGGCGGTGACGGTGCCATTGGGCTTGAAAGCCGGTTTGAGGCGGCTGAGGGCTTCTAAGCTTGTATCCCGTCTCGGACGTTCATCCTGGGAAATGACCACTGGGTCACCTTTGCGCTGCGGGATGCTGACAGGCAAAATCTCTTCAGCAAATTTGCCGCTATCCTGTGCAGCCACCGCGCGTTGGTGGCTGGCAAGAGCGAATTCATCCTGCTCCAGGTGGGTGATGCCGGTCATCTCGGCAATATTTTCAGCAGTTACACCCATGGGGTCAGTGCCATACAGCGCTTCCATGCGCGGGTTGACGAAACGCCAGCCCAATGCGGTATCGTAAGCAATTAAGTTACCGCCGCCAGTGTTCTTGGAAAACGCGTAGGGCGCGCGGCTCATGCTCTCCACGCCGCCGGCGATGTAAACTTCGCCATCCCCAGCGCGAATAGCCCGTGTAGCTAAGTTGACCGCTGCTAACCCGGAAGCACACAGGCGGTTGACCGTCAAGGCTGGTATTTCAGGAGGTAAACCAGCCAGCAAGGCTGCCATGCGCGCCACATTGCGATTATCCTCACCAGCTTGGTTGGCACAGCCCATGTAGACTTCATCGATGAGATGCGAATCGAGATGATTGCGCTCTACGACGGCTGCAATCACCAAAGCAGCCAGGTCATCTGGCCGTACGGCTGCTAAGGCACCATTCAGGTTGCCGATAGGGGTACGGATGGCATCCACCAACACTGCTTCACTCATGGTTTGGCTCCTTAGGATAGTGATGGCTTTATTTTACCCGATAGGGAGGTAAGCTGGTCGGGAATAAGAGGCTTGAAATCTATCTGTCAACAGAATTACGCTTTTGGCTATCTCGGTCAAGTTTTTTTGAATGAGTAATTAGTCGATATTAATTATATAAATTCTATAGCTTATGTTAACCTGATTTTGAGGTATACTAAAAAAGTAAACTGCTAATCTCACCAGAAACAGGCAGAAAACATTTAATCTATCTCAACAAAAGGAGGATCTGCATGCCCGCTAAGGGATGGGTAGAAATCAACGAAAAGTATTGTAAAGCCTGTGAGCTCTGCGTTACAGACTGCCCATTTGGGGTTTTGGCACTGGATATTCAGCGTCTCAGCCCCGCTGGTTATCATCCTGCGATAATGGTGAAACCAGAAGCCTGCACCGGCTGTGGCATCTGCGCGGTGGTTTGCCCCGATGCTGCCATAACCGTTTTTCGCGGCGAACGGCCAGCTGTGAAGCAAGAACAGGAGGTAAGTCATGGCGCTTGAGCTTATCAAAGGGAATGTAGCTGTGGCAGAAGCAGCCGTCAGGGCTGGGTTAGTCTCCTATTTTGGATATCCCATCACGCCTCAGACAGAACTGCTGGAATATGTATCGGCACGCATGCCGGAACTTAACCGCGCTTTCTTGCAAGCTGAGAGTGAACTTGGCGCGATCAACATGGTATACGGCGCAGCCTGCACTGGCCGGCGCACCATGACCTCCAGCTCTAGCCCTGGCGTCAGCCTGATGCAGGAAGGGCTTTCATATATTTCTTGCACGGAGCTGCCAGTGGTGGTTGTGGATGTGGTCCGTGGCGGACCCGGCTTAGGGAACATTGCCCCCTCGCAAGCCGACTACAACCAAGCCACCCGCGGTGGTGGTCATGGCGAATATCACCAGATTGTCTTAGCCCCAGCTTCCGTGCAGGAAGCGATTGACCTAACCACGTTAGCTTTCGACTTAGCCGAGAAATACCGCAGCGTCGTCATGGTGTTGATGGACGGGAGCTTAGGCCAGATGATGGAGCCTGCAGAATTGCCGCCATTCCAGCCGATTAAGACTGAGATCCCTGATTGGGCAGTGCGCGGCATCCCGGGGCGCGGCAAGCATGTACTCACCTCGATTAATATTGACCCGCCAGCTCAGGAGCGCACCAACATCCGTCTGATGACGCGTTGGCAGGAAATTGAAGCCAACGAGGTACGCTATAAGGGCTATTACCTTGAAGATGCAGAATACCTGGTAGTCGGCTACGGCACTGCCGGCCGGATCTCGCTTTCAGCAGTGCGTGCGGCGCGCGAAAAGGGCCTCAAGGTAGGCTTATTGCGCCCGATTTCTTTAGCTCCCTTCCCATATGAAGTTGTAAGTGATCTGGCGGAGCAAGCGAAAGCCTTTTTGGTCGTGGAAATGAATAACGGCCAGATGCTCGAAGATGTGCGCTTGGCTGTGGCTAACCGCAAGCCAATTGCTTTCTACGGCCGCATGGGCGGCACGGTGCCTTTTGCCGATGATGTGCTGCAGGAGATTGAAGATTTAGCCTCAGGCCAGCTAGGCCTGGAAGAGAACCCACGTGACCGCTGGCTGGCTAAAATGCGCGTAGAGTTTGGAACAGGAGCATAACATGTTGGATACAGATGTAAAAGTGGTCTATCAGCGACCGCGAGGTTTTGAGGAGCGGCCTACGCATTATTGCCCAGGCTGCACCCACGGCGTTGCACACCGCTTGGTTGCGGAAGTATTGGAAGAAATGGGCGAATTAGAGCATACCATTGGCGTGGCGTCGGTAGGGTGCTCGGTGTTTGCCTATAACTACTTTGCTTTTGATTTCGTTGAGGCGCCGCATGGGCGCGCGCCGGCTATGGCAACAGGTATCAAACGCTCCCTGCCCGATGCAACCGTTTTCACCTATCAGGGTGATGGCGACTTAGCTTCGATAGGCATGGGCGAAATTGTGGCCGCAGCTTCCCGCGGTGAGCTAATCACCGTAATCTTTATCAATAATGCCAACTATGGCATGACCGGTGGGCAGATGGCGCCCACTACCCTGCCTGGCCAAGTGACCACTTCCTCGCCTATGGGGCGCGATGTGGAACGCCAGGGTTACCCTATCCGCATGGTTGAGCTGCTTTCCTCATTGGATGGCGCAGCTTATGTGGTACGCCGCAGTTTGCACGATCCCAAGAATATTCGCATGGCTAAGAAAGCAATCCGTACTGCTTTCGAAGTCCAAAAGCAAGGTGTGGGCTTTTCCATGGTGGAGCTGCTTTCTACCTGCCCGACTAACTGGGGAATGACACCAGCAAGTGCGCGCGTTTGGTTAGCCGAACACATGGTCCCTTATTATCCAATTGGGGATTTCAAAGTCTCATCTTCCATTGCCTACAATAAACCCAAAGGAGGGGACTAATGCAAACCGAAGTGATCATTTCTGGCTTTGGCGGGCAGGGCACGCTTTATGCCGGCCAGGTGCTGGCTTACGCAGCCATGGATGAAGGCAAGCAAGTTACCTGGTTTCCTTCTTACGGTCCAGAGATGCGCGGCGGGACAGCAAACTGTACTGTGGTCATTTCTGATGAGGAAATTGGCTCGCCCACTGTCAAGTATCCCAAAGCGGTACTAGCACTTAACCTGCCCTCATTGGATAAATATGAGGATATGATTGCACCCGGTGGCTGCCTGGTTGTCAATGAATCCATGGTCAACCGCAAGCCTGAGCGCACGGATATCCGTGTGGTGATTCTGCCGGCAAACGAGATTGCGCAGGAAATTGGCAATGAACGCGCCGCCAATATGGTGATGCTGGGTGCCTTGCTTGCTAATATCGACATCCTTCCAATCGAGGCATTGGAGAAAGCGCTCAAGAACCATACCGCTCAGCGATTGCAGAAATTTGTGGAGATGAACATTCAAGCTCTGCGCCGCGGCGGAGAATACCGCGCAGCCTAAATTGTGCTTTATCGAATAAATAACAGAAGCTGCCTGGAATCATCCGGGCAGCTTTTCTTTATCTATTGGGCAGAAAGATGTTCCTCGGAGCGCTGCTTGCACGCTGAGAATCAGTATAATTAGCACCATCAGCTATGGAAAAAGAATTCTTTCCCTCCAAGCGCACTGGCTTTTGGGTGTTGCTCGTCCTTCTGTTGGGCGCCATTGGGGGTATCCTTTACGTCCTGAGCGCTGCATCGCAAGCGGCGCAGCAGACGGTTTTTATAGCTAACCTTTTGGCTGCGGTTGTCTTGATAGCTGTCGGAATATGGCTGCTCCTGCGGATGCATACCCTGCTCACCACACGCTACATGCTCTCGCGTGGAGGCTTGGAGCTGCGCTGGGGGCTGCGCCACGAGGTCATCCCCATGCCAGAAATAGTCTGGATCCGACCGGTTTCCGAATTCAAGTCTAAGCTGCCACTGCCCGCATTGAGCCTGCCGGGCGTGTATTTTGGCAAAAAGCAGGTGCGAGGGTTGGGCACGGTCGAATTTGCAGCAACGGACCGCCGCAAATTTCTTTTGGTTGCCTGCCGTGAGCGCTACTTTGTGATCTCTCCGCAAGAGGAACACGTTTTTTTAGACTTATTTGAGCGCCTAACCGAGCTGGGCAGTTTGGAGAGCGCTGTTTCAATTTCTGAAGGTTTTGGTACGCTATGGCACCGCGTATGGAGCGATAGCGCTGCCCGCCGCCTTATTTTGGGCGGCTTGGCAGCCAATGTTGTACTCTTAGTCTTAGCTCTGGCGTTAGCGAGCCTGCAGCCTAGTGTCACTTGGGCCACGTTGGAAATCGTGCCATCGCAACGCTTGCTGCTCTTGCCACTGCTCGGTTTGCTCGCCTGGTTGGTGGATGTATGTGCTGGGGCTGTCTTTTACTTGCAGGAAGCCTTGGAAAAGCCGATGGTTTATCTCTTATGGGGGATGCCTGCTATCCTCGCGCTCCTTCTGGCGGCTGCTATGTTGATCATGGCTTTCTAAATAGAAGTTATGAATTTGCTAAGTGGAAATATTGTGATCCGAAATTTCGTTTTCCAATGCTATAATAAAATTCTTAGGGGAGCAAGCAGCCCTTCGTGTGGTTATTGAGCCTATGAAAACCGCGTGCACCTTACCAAACCTACATCGCGGCTGGCTGACGTTTATCGCCGTGCTGCTGTTGCTCACCAGCTGCCAAAGCGCAACCCAAACCCCGGAACGTACCTTGCTGGGTGCGGATGAAATACAGCACTCGCGAACCCCCACTGCCACGCTTACCCCCACCCCGAGGCTTTGGTACACCTTTGCGCCCTCCAGTCTGCCGGCAGTCACCGCTGTGCCCTCGCCTGCCCCTCGCATGGACATCCCAGACGATGTGCAAGTCTGGCTCTTTTTGGGGAGCGATCAGCCGGCGCCGTACCCTGGGCGCACGCAAGCGGTGCACCTGGCTTTTGTTAATACCCGCCTCTCCAAAGCCAGTGTGATTTCCATCCCCAGCAGCCTTTTTGTTTATTTGCCTGGCTATACCATGCAGCGTCTGAATACGGCTTATGCTTTAGGCGGAATGAGCTTGGTGAGGGAAACTTTAGCTTATAATTTTGGTGTTGACGCTGACCGTTTCATCGTTGCGGACCCGCAAAGCTTCACCTGGCTGGTGGAAGACTTGGGCGGGCTGGATGTCAGTGTTATTTTGCCCATCCGCGATGGCTGCAACGGCTTGGCGGCTGGCTTGCATAGCATGAATGGCAAGAAAACCTTGTGCTACGTGTCCTACCTCTCTGCTGAGGATGAGGTGGACCGTACCCGCAGGCAGCAACAGATTTTACAATTGCTCTTTACCAAATTAGTTCAAAATGGAAGGTTGGTGCAGCTACCTGTGCTTTATGCTTCCTATCAAGCGCATCTGGACACTAATTTTTCACTGGCGGAGCTGCTCTTGCATGTACCCTTGTTCTTGCGTTTGGGCGATCCAGCACGGCTTACGTATTACTTATTAGGCTGGAACGAGCTGGAGAAGTGGCAGCTGCCGGATGCAACCCAAACCACGGTTCTCCTGCCCAAGCCGGAAGCCGTGACCGCAATTTTTGCGCAAGCCTTAGCAGACGTGTTGAAGCCCAGCCCACTGAGTGAAATTGTGCTCACCTATGAAGTGCAGCTCACCCAAGCGGCAGCAGCTACACAAACTGGGTTGCCCCAAACGCCCTTCGCGACGCGCACAGCAACCACCATGCTCACGCCCACGCGCACAAGCACACCGCAGCCAGGCATAACCAGCACGCCCACACGCACACAAGTGCCCACTGCCATCTTCCCTACGCCTTACCCGGTGACGACTCTGGAGCCAACCGACCTGCCGCTTTATCCTTAATTATTGGGCTGATATAGTATTGAAGATGAGAACAACAGGAAACAACAACCGCAACACAGGGATCAGAATATATCTGGTCTGTGCCTTGCTGCTGATTGTGCTCAGCCCGCAGCCAGTCACTTCTTTGCCACTTCCCTCCGAAGGTCCGCAGCGAGTTGTTGTTCTGGATGTGGATTACACAATTTACGAATGGTGGCTGCTTTCCTGGCAGACCTCGCAGGTAGTTTGCCAGATTTACACTGAACACGAATCTTGGCCAGATAACAGCGAGGTGTTGTATTACTGCGGCAAAGATATCCAGACGCGCTGGATTAATACCAAAGCTTGTTTCTATGATGACACCATCACTAACCCCCAACAATGCCCTGGACTTTATTTGCACTTGGCGCATGTGACGCCGTCCACACGTCAGGTGGAGGTAACCCTGCCGCCAGCGGAGGTGTTTGTTTCCCTCACAGGCTGTGACAACTTGTCCGGTACCAATCGCTGCAGCTCATTGCCTTATATGCGCCTAGAAGCACAGGAACCGCTGCCTAACGAACAAATCATACAGATTGCCGGCACTCTTAATGGGATGCCTTTTACTTGCCCGGGTGATATTTGCGATCTCCCCTTGGCACCCACAGGGATGAATGGTGCTGAAATCGTCTTTTGGGCGGAGTCGAGCTTTGGAGATGCCAGTGAAAGGTATACAGCTCAAGTGCGCGTGATCCCCTGGGGGGAATTTGCCAACCCGGATGCTCCCGCCGCGGATACACCCAGCTATTACGTCGATGTGCTCAGTTCCCAATGGAAGAGCGCATCTACTTCCACATGTTCTCATATCTGGCAGGCATTTTTACCTGTGGATGGCGCGCCGGCTTGGCTCAGGACTCCGAGCTTATCTGAAGAACTCATTTCGACCAATGAATATTACTTGCTGGCTGGTTCGCTCATTCAGCAAGGCTTAGTGGATGCCAGCTCTTGCGAGAACGGCGGGCTGGAAAGCAACGGCGCGGCGAATGTGTGTGGTATGGAGTTAGCCCGGCCGATCGTCAATGAATGGCAGAACCAATTTAATGCCCAGATCTTACAGGTCGCCAATGATACTGGCGTGCCAGCCCAGCTGATGAAGAACATTTTTAGCCGCGAAAGCCAGTTTTGGCCAGGCATCTACCAAGGCATGCAAGAAGCTGGGCTCGGTCAGCTCTCTGAATTAGGTGCGGATGCGGTACTGCTCTGGAATCCCAGCTTTTTTACCCAATTTTGCCCGCTGGTGCTTTCCGAAGAGACTTGCCAACGTGGATTTGGCAATTTGGATCTTGACCAACAGGAAATGTTACGTGGCGCCCTGTGGCAAAAGGTAAGCGCGGCTTGCCCAGATTGCCCCTCAGGGATTGACCTGACTCAAGCTAATTTCAGCATCAGCATCTTTGCACGCAGCTTGCTAGCGAATTGCGAGCAAGTGGGTCAGATTATTTATAACAGCACTGGTAGAACAGCCGGGCAGTTAGCGCTCTATGAAGATTTGTGGAAATTTACCTTGCTCAACTATAACGCAGGTTCCGGCTGCCTCTCTCAAGCCGTCCGCCAAACAGTGGGCAATAAACAGGCGCTCACTTGGGCTAACGTGGTGCAATATCTGGAGCCTGCTTGCCAGGCTGGCATCGCTTACGTGGATGAGATCGCCAATATGGCTGTCCTTGAAGTACCAGGCATCGGGGATTTGCTTTCCACGCCGGAACCAGAAATTGTGCAGACAACCCCCACGCCCGTGCCCACGGCGCGGCCGACGGCGACCCCAACATCTATCTACACACCTATGCCCACGCCGACGCAGGGCGACTACCCCATCACAACACCAACATCACAAGCCCCATACCCCTAAGGGTTCTTAAGGGTTGAGGACCCCTTAATATCCGAGAATAAGTTTATATCTGGCCGGAGCGCAAAGCTTCCAGCTCACGTTCGAGCTCGAGGCGCTTTTCCTCACCGGCTCGGCGCACTTCATTCTGAATGTTGTGGATATATCCACAGATGCTACTACGGCATTCCTCACCAGTAAAAGGCGTAAAGAGCAGCACCAAGACGCTGCTAATTATGCCTCCTAGAATCGCACCTTTTAGAAAGCTACATATTTTTCCCATGTATTCCTCCTTTGATTGAGCCTCAATAAAATTATACGGTATTTTAGCATTTCAGGCTGACGGGGTGAACAAATCAATAGGATTTTACCTGCATTGAGACTGAATACCTATAACCGATGCATATACTGTCAAGGCTACATAGAAATGTCCTAATGGTTAAGCAATCTTCTGACACGTTAGAAAAGATTGCTTCGTCAGGCAAGGAGCGCCCTCCTTGCAATGACAGTAATCGATCAGTGGTTGATTTGCTCAGATCTCGCCGGTCTCCAGACCGTGCGAGTGGGTTTGACCGTAGGTCTCACAGCCCTTTGGCATGGTCAAAAGAGTGCGCAGCTCATCCGCAGGGTACCCTGCAAGAACAGCTGGTCGTTCTCCCCGGTCTCCACAATCTCAGTTCTCGCCGGTCTCCGAGTGCGCAGCCTACCCGTAGGGTACCGAGCGAGGAACTTGACCGCAGGTCTCCTTGTTCTCCCCGGTCTCTTAGTGCAAAGCCTGCCCGTAAGGTACCATGCTTGAACAAGGATTTTTAAATCATAAACAGGACATTTCTATTTTGCTACTTTAAGACATCATCACTATGTTCTAACAAACAGATGCATATATAAAACAGAGGAAACGTTAACATTTCTCTATCGTTTGGTCATTATAGTAAAGGTGTTATGAATAATCGTAAAGGAGATTTACTATGGGAAAGATTATAGGCATAGATCTGGGTACAACCAACAGTGTCGTTTCCGTGATGGAAGGCGGTTCTGCAACTGTTATTCCAACCTCAGAAGGCTCGCACTTGCTGCCTTCCGTTGTAGCTTTTAATAAGAACGGCGAACGGCTCGTCGGCATTCCTGCTAAGCGGCAGGCAATTGTCAACCCGGAAAATACTGTTTATTCAATTAAGCGCTTTATGGGCCGGCGCTATGATGAAGTCGAAACTGAACGCAAGATGGTTTCGTACAAAGTAGTCTCTGGGCCGAGCGGCGATGTGCGCGTAGAGATTCCCGTCACAGGCCAGACGTATACGCCGCAAGAGATTTCCGCCATGATTTTGGGTAAGCTCAAGAGCGATGCTGAGGCATACTTGGGCGAAAAGGTCACCCAAGCGGTGATTACCGTACCGGCTTATTTCAATGATAGCCAGCGCCAAGCCACGAAAGATGCCGGCAAGATTGCTGGGTTGGAAGTGATGCGCATCATCAACGAACCCACTGCTTCCGCTTTGGCTTATGGCTTGGATAAACGCGAGAACGAAGTCATCTTGGTCTTTGACCTGGGTGGCGGTACCTTCGACGTCAGCTTACTCGAGGTAGGCGGCGGGGTTGTGGAAGTCAAAGCCACCAATGGCGATACTCACTTGGGCGGTGATGACTGGGATGAAGTCATCGTCAATTGGGCAGCGGATGAATTCAAAAAAGAGCAGGGTATTGACCTGCGCAAAGACCGCCAGGCATTACAGCGCTTACGCGAGGCAGCCGAAAAGGCGAAAATCGAATTAAGCTCTGTAATGGAAACAGAAATCAACCTGCCCTATATTACGGCAGATGCCAACGGACCTAAGCACATGCTGCTGAAGCTGAACCGGGCGAAATTTGAGCAAATGACTGGGCACCTGTTAGAACGCTGCAAGATTCCTTTCGACGCCGTGTTGAAAGATGCTAACCTAACGGTTGACAAAATCAATGAGGTCGTTTTGGTTGGCGGTGCCACCCGTATGCCTATGGTGCAAGATTTGGTGCGCGAGCTAACCAACGGCAAAGAGCCTAACAAGGGCGTGAACCCGGACGAGGTTGTTTCTGTTGGTGCTGCCATTCAAGGCGGCGTGCTCTCGGGCGAGGTGAAGGACGTCTTGCTGCTGGATGTGACCCCGCTCTCGTTGGGTGTGGAAACTTTAGGCGGCGTGATGACCAAGCTTATCGAGCGCAACACGACCATTCCGGTGAAAAAGACTGAAGTCTTCTCCACCGCGGAAGATAATCAGACCTCGGTTGATATTCACGTGTTGCAAGGCGAGCGCCCTCTAGCTGCGGATAACATGACCTTAGGCCGCTTCCGTTTGGATGGGATCCCGCCGGCGCCGCGTGGTATTCCGCAGATTGAAGTAACCTTTGATATCGATGCCAATGGCATCCTGAGCGTTACTGCTAAGGACAAAGCCACAGGCAAAGAGCAAAAGGTAACCATTACAGCTTCAACGAACCTGAATAAGGCTGACGTGGAGCGTATGGTACGCGAGGCTGAACAGCACAAAGCCGAAGATGAACGCCGCAAGCAACTCATCGAAGCGCGCAATAATGGCGATAGCGTAGCCTATCAAGCTGAAAAACTGCTGCGCGATATGGGCGATAAAGTCGATCCTGCCAAACGCTCTGAAATGGAAGGCAAGATCAAGGAACTGCGCGATGCCATCGCTGGGGATAACCTGACAGTTATCCAAAACGCCACTCAGGCTGTGCAGAGTTTGATGCAAGCTATTGGAGCGGCGGCTTATCAGCAAACAGAGACTGGACCATCCCAGAGTGGACCGCAAAGCGGGCCGCAAGAGGGCGGGACTGACCAAGGCGGAGACGACGTCGTCGATGGTGAATTCCACGAAGCCTAATCCTAGGCAATAAGATATAGAGGCTGCCCCCGGGCAGCCTTTTTTAATTCTATTTCTCGCCGGTTTTTGAGTGCGCAGCCTACCCCCAGGGTATTATGCAAAAAAATTATTGCGTGTTCTCGCCGGTCTCCCGAGTGCGCAGCCTACCCGTAGGGTACCGTGCGAGTGGTTTTGACCGTAGGTCTTCACCGCGTTTTTGAACATCAATCACCATGATTAACCAGGTAGTATCATTAAAGCCTAAAGGTTACAGGAGTAGCATGGTTAGGAGAGTGCGTAGCCTACCCGTAGGGTACCATGCAAAAACAAGAAGACCTAAAGGTCACAGGCATTGCACGGTCAGGATAGTGAGAATCCTGCCCATAAGGTGCCATGCCAGAACTGGGATGTAGAAAAATATGACTTGTGAATGCTGTTATAATGCGCAGCGATATGGAAAAAAATAAGACGCACACCTTAAAACAAAAATTAAACAAGAAGAACTTGTGGCAAAAGCCCTGGTTTTATCTTGTTTTAATTGGGGTGTTGATCCTGGCTGGCATTGGGCTCTATCAGATTCCAGCGGTTGGCGACCGAGCATACTATTATGTGGCGAATGCCCGTGCGAAGGTTCAATATTTCTTTCGTCCACCGGCGGAGGCTTCCTTCAACCCGCAAGGGCAGGGCACCTTGCTCCCGGAGGTGGTGGCTACGTTGACCGCCATGGTGCCCACTGCCACGCCGACCTTCACCCCTTCCCCTACGCCAACATCCATGCCCACAGAAGCACCTACCTTTACGCCAACGATCACTTCTACACCTACGCCTGTTCCCACGCCAATACCAAGCGCGGTGGCTCTGAACGGGATCAAGCATGAAATGCAGAAGTTCAACAATTGTGGGCCAACAAACTTAGCGATGCTGCTTTCCTACTGGGGGTGGGAAGGTGACCAAACAGTCACAGCAGAAGTGCTCAAACCGCGACGCGAAGACCGCAACGTGATGCCTTACGAGATGCTCGATTACGTCAATGCACACACAGAGTTCACCGGCGTGGTGCGCTACGGCGGCAACATCGAACTGGTAAAGAAGTTAGTTGCGGCTGGTTATCCCGTCTTGATTGAGCGCGGCTTGGTTACCGCCAAAGATGGCTGGATGGGGCATTATGGCATTATCACGGGTTATGATGACGCCAAGCAGCGGGTATCCATCCCCGATTCTTATTTGGGTGAAATTACCATGTCTTATGATGAGATTAGCCGCTATTGGGATCATTTCGACAATATATATTTGGTTGTTTACCCCTATGAGAAAACTGCTGAGGTAGTCAGTATTCTCGGTCCAAATTGGGACCAGGAATACAACCTGCGTTTTGCCCTTGAGCAAACCACGGCGCGCATCGACCATCTAGAAGGCATGGATCTCTTCTTCGCGTGGTACAGCCGCGGCTCAATCCTCGTGGAACTACAAGATTATGCCGGCGCGGCAGTCGCCTACGACCAAGCCTTCGCCATCTACGACCAGCTGCCCACGGATCAGCGCCCCTGGCGCGTGTTTTGGTATCAAACCGGCCCGTATTTTGCCTATTACAACACCGCTCGCTATCAGGACGTGCTGGACCTAGCCAATTACGTTTTGGAAATCACCCCGGAGGATGCCATACCGGAGACCTGGGTTTGGCGGGGGCGTGCCAATAAGATTTTGGGCAATTGGGATGCAGCCATCAGCGATTTTAGGTCTGCCTTGGAGTGGCACCCCAATTGGTGGGTAGCCGAAAACGAGTTAGCGGCTATGGGTGTGACGCCATAATACGGTTCTATCTGCAAAAGCATCGGATATAATTGCGGCATGATTAAACTGCTCCATTTTGCGGACGCCCATATCGACATCGCCAACTATGGCGCGCACGACCCACACACCGGCTTGCCACTGCGCGTGATGGACTTCCTCAAATCACTGGATACTATTGTCGATACCGCCACTGAGGAACAGGTGGACCTGGTCATCTTTGCTGGCGATGCCTATAAGGACCGCAGCCCAGCCCCCACTTTTCAGCGCGAGTGGGGCCGGCGCATTATGCGCCTCTCGCGGGCTAAAATCCCTACGATTTTACTCACCGGCAACCATGACATTGCCCCCTCGCAGCAACGCGCGCATGCTATTCAGGAGTTCGACACGCTTGAGGTGCCTTACGTTCACGTGGTCTATCAACCCGCTTTGCTAGGTCCAAATGAGCTTGATGGGCTACCCGTACAGGTGTTAACCATCCCGTGGATCACCAGATCCGGCTTGGCTGCGCTGCAGGATGCGGCTCCGACTGAAGAAAAAGACCCCAATAAGATCATTGAAAATGCAATTGCCAACCTAATTCAGGCGGCTATTCAGGACCTTGACCCCACCTTGCCGGCGATTTTGGCAGCACATGCTTCCATTAGCGGGGCGGTGTTTGGCCATGAGCAAACCATTAAGTTGGGTCGGGATGTTTTGCTGCCGCCGGGGTTGGTGCGCAATCCGCGCTTTGATTATGTTGCTCTGGGCCACATCCACCGCTTCCAGGACCTTAACCCAGGAGCGCATCCACCCGTGGTTTACCCCGGATCGATCGAGCGTGTGGACTTTGGCGAAGCCCGCGAAGAGAAGGGCTTCGTGGTGGCGGAAGTCTCTAAAGGTGAAACGCACTACACCTGGCGCAAGCTCGCCATCCGCCCATTTTTGGATCTTGCCGTCAGGCTTGAGGAAAGCGATTCTGTGCGCAAGAAGCTGTTAGCTGCTTTGCCAGAGGAAGAAGCCATGCGCGATGCCGTTGTGCGCCTGAGCATCACTTATCCCAATGGGATGGAAGCTCTGATTGACGAAGCGGAGCTGCGAGAAAAGGCACATTTGGCTTTTGATTTCCGCACATCCCGCCACCCACAATCGGATATACGCGCGCGTTTGGGAGAGAGCAGCGAAACCGAGAGCAAGACCCCAGAAGAATTGCTGGAAATGTATTGGACACTAAATCAGGTAAAACCAGAAGAGCAGCAAGCGCTCTTGGCTTTAGCCCGGCAGATCCTTTCCGGCGAAGGGGAAGAACCCGAAAACTAAGCCTTTAGGCTTGCAAGATAGCTTCCAACATGCGTGCCACGCGCACGGTCTGGCGCACGTCATGCACGCGCACGATATCCGCGCCGTGCAGCATGCCATAAGCATTGGCGGCTAAGCTGCCCTCCAGGCGCTCCTCGGGCGGCAAGTTGAGCTTGTAGCCAATAAACGATTTGCGCGAGACGCCCAACAGCAACGGATAGCCTAAGGCTTTCAGCTGATCCAGCTCCTTGAGCAGGAGCAGATTCTGCTCAGTCCCTTTACCGAAGCCAATGCCAGGGTCCAGAATGATTTGGTCGTCTTTTAAGCCGGCTGCATGCGCAATCTCCACGGATTGCAGCAGCCCCTCAGCCACCTCACGGGTGATATCGTCGTAGTGCACGTCCACGTCGCGCCCGCCTAAGGTTGGGTCGATCTCGGTATGCGCCAGGCTTCGCCTGTTGTGCATGAGCACAGCCGCTGCCCCAAAGCGGGCAACTATCGCGCCCATCTGGTTATCGGCGCGGAATCCCCAAATGTCGTTGACCATGTGCGCCCCAGCCTGCAGCGCCGCCTCAGCCACGGCAGCTTTGTAGGTATCCACCGAGATGAGCATCTCGGGCAGCTCAGCTTTGAGGCGCTCGAGCACAGGCAGCAGGCGTGCGCATTCCTCCTCGGCGCTCACCGGTGCGGCGCCAGGGCGGGTGGATTCGGCGCCCAAATCGAGGATGTCCGCGCCATCGGCGGCAAACTGCTTAGCCTGCGCCAAGGCTGCCTCAACGGGGTCGGCCTGCCGGAGCAAGCCATCCCCGGAGAAGCTATCGGGAGTGAGGTTGAGGATACCCATGACGTAAAAGCGGCTGCCAATCTGCGGGAGCAAACGGTTTTTCATTGTGTAGACCTCATTCTAAGGGAGTACGCGCTTCGGTGGATACCTCCACGCGCGCGATTTCCGGGCTCATGCTGTAGACGGTGAAGCTAAATGGAATTGCCTGGCCAGCAGGGATGGGCAGCGGGGCTTCCCAACGGCGGATGCCGGCGACGCGGTCGTCTTGGGTAAAGGCCATGGCCAACAGCCAGATCGAGCTGGCTTGCTTGGTGGGGTTGGCGAGCGCCACCTGCCCGCTGAGCTGTGCAGAAAGTCCGTCGTCAGATAGCTGGGTTTGCAGATCTTCGAGGGTTACGGCTAGATAGCGCGTGTCTTCTTCTGGGACGGGCAGCCAAAAATCCGCCTCAGCCATGGCAGTGAACTTTTCGGGAGTTGGCGGTTGGAAGTAAGTCACCAAAGGCAGTGCAGCGCCAGCCGGCAGCAGGTTGAGCGGCAGGATAGAAGTTTGCGTAAGTGAATATTCTGTGGAGAGACCCTCGAGCGTTACCAAAGCTGTAGGGTTTTCAATCGGCTTATCGCTAAGGTTTTGGGCTAACACAAAGCATATCACCCCGCCGGCTGCATCGCGGTAGCAATCTGGCTGCAGGCTTAGGACGGCTGTGCTTGTGGCACTAGCAGTGGTAGCGGTCGTTTGAGGCGTTGGGGTAGCAAGCATCGGCGTGGGTGTAATCGGGATCAGGAGCTGCGTGCCTACGCCCATCATATAGGGGTTTATATTTGGATTAGCGGTCTTCAGTGCGTCCAAGCTGATGCCATAGCGCAGGGCAATGCCAAACATGTCGTCCTTCTCGTCGACGGTGTAATAGAATGGCGTGGCGGTGGGGATTGGCGTGGCAGTTCGCGTGGGCGTGGCGGTGGGCGGATGCTCGGGGGTGAAAGTTTGCGATGGGAAAGGGCGGAGTGTAGCCGTCAATTGTGGTCGGGGGGTTGATGTGGTTGGCAAACTTGTGCTGCAGCCTGCCAGAATCACAGTCAGGAGCAGTAAAAGCGTAAACTTTACTTTTGGCATGCTGCCAATTATACCAAGCAGAGACGCACAGCTTTTTTTACCTATCTTGGTTGTTAGAGCAAAGTGATTATGTCCTAAAGTAGGGTAGTGTCTTGTCAAGTGGGGT
>DMCS01000059.1:0-3915 GCA_003445715.1 Candidatus Mesolinea sp.
CAACCCATGGCATCTTGGATAGCGACATGTAAATCCCAAAAAGTATACGTCTCGGGTACCTGGATGCGCCGCCAAATCGGAGGCTTCGTTCCTTTCAACGTAATCTTAAATTGGTAAACCTGGTCATATTTCTTTTTCATAGTTCTAACCTCATAGTTTTAATACTTATCCGCCGGCTGGACGCCCAAATCCTCCGGGCGGATGGTCAACTCGCGGAATGCTTCGAAGGTGAGATCGTCAAAGGGCAAAGCTAGCCGTACTTTGAGCTGGGCAAACAGCTCCAGGTAGCTCGTGGTGATGCGGCGCTCCCAGGCCAAATTTAGGCTCTCAGCGAGTTGGTGGATGACCTGCGGGCTCGGCCCCTCCAGCTCGGTAAAGGTGCCAAAGGGCATTTCATCCAGCGAAATTTTCACTCCTGCAAGCACGTAGGTCTCTCGACTCTTTTCATAGGTTGTGTAAACGCGGTAACCTAGCGCCTCCAGAAAGCGGCGCGCCGCTGCAAAGTCGCTCACCTCAAATTCGATTTCCTGGCGGGCGAGCACCCCACCTTCAAGCGCCCCTGGCCCCTTGAAAGTGAGGCGGGCAGCCTCATCCTGCCGCAAGCGCAGCACCTGGGCTTTTCGGCTCAAGTCCCTTTGTGGGCTATCGAAGCGCAGGTTGGTCTCCTGTACGCGTGGTTGGATAAGCCTGGCGCCGGCTGCCATTAAACGCTGCCGGAAAGCTGCCAAGTTTTGCAGGTAAAACTTGGCTTCAATCTCCTGATCCATCCGTACCTCTCTTTTTGCGTTCACAATAAGTATAACCGCTTAAAGCTGCTAAGCAGAGCGCGTGATAAACAGCCATGAAAAGCGCATTGCCGCCGCGTTGCTCCGGCGCCCAAAGCAGCAAACGCTCGAGCCAGTAGCCCGATACTGTTACAATCAGTGCAACCCAAGCCAGGAGGATAGCCTGCTTGCGACGAGCATACAGGCTAATGAATGCTCCCAGGCTTAGCAGAGCCGTGAGTGAGCCCGCAGCCAGTAGATACCACGGCAGCCAGCCAGGCAGCCCGATCTGGGGCAACAGTGCCCGCTGCTGCCAAGCCCCAATCGCGCGCAAGAGACCACTGCCGCCGTTCCACAGGAACATCACGAGCACGAGCCAATCCAAAAACCCATGCGGTTTACGGCTCATCTAGGTAAGCTTTCCAAATCGCTGAGGTAACCTAAGCGCGCCAAAGCCATGCGCACCTTCTCGATGCCTTCGGGGTGCACCAGAACCGCCACAGGGCTAAGCACCTGCCCCAAACTGCTTGCTGCGGGGGATTCGCGTAAGGCACGCAGCACCTCTGGGGAGCTAAGCTGCAGCACCCAGGCTTGGGTGAGCACGGCTTCGCGTCCATGGGCTTCCCAGCGTTGCAGTGCCGCCACCAGGCTCGGAGGCAAATTTGCGCCAGCATATTTACGCAGCAGAGCAACCAAGTGCCGCACCTTGAGCCCTTGTTTGGCTGCTGCTTGCAGTGAAGCCGGCGTGAGGCGGAAGCGGTAGCGCTTATCACTCACCTCCAGCCACTCTCCAAAGCGTGCTATCTGGTAGCGGGCGATGCGCGGCGTCAAATTTGTGAGCGTCAGCACGCTATCGGCACTCACAGCGACTAGGGCATCCTCGTCCGGCAGGTTCAGCTCTGCATTGCCGCTGGTGAGCGCATCAAACCAAACGGACTTGCGGAAGTAAACTGGCGTCTGCAAGTCCTCATCCCAACCCAGCTCGACCAAACCTAACCAAGTCAGAGGTCCAGTAATGAGAAAGCGGATATAGGGCGCTTCAACCTCCTGCCAGCTTTCTAAGCCGTGCAGTAGCGCTTTATCGCTGCGTCGGGCGATAATCCAGGCGTTGTAATCCCCACCTTGGCGCAAGAAATCGGGGTTATCTGCATATACTGCTTGGATGAAGCCCTGCAGCGGATACCACTGGTTACCTTCTAAAGTTGCTAATTGCGTGAGAATATAGCGCCTTGGCGGTATGGGGTTATTGCGCCAAGGACCCTCGCAAAGCAGCTGCGGGACAAGGCGCAGCTCGTTGAACTTGCTCGAATATGACCAAGCCGTTACCAACCAAGGGAGAGCTCTCCCGCGTGGCATCTCTAAAAATGGCCGGGCAGCCGGCGCTGGAAGCTCTGTCTTTGCGTCTATCAGGTCAAGAGCGGAGAGTAGTGTTCGCAGCACACGCCAGTAAACTTGCTCCTCGGTATCGGAAGCCAAACCATCTGCCTCGCCAAAGCGCCGTAGTGCCGCCAGCAGTGTGCAGCTATCATCTAAGATACGATCTTGCCAGGCAAGCTGTCTAAGAACCTGTGCAGGGTCTACCGCTACCAACGCCATCGCTGCGCGAGAGGTTTGTTGGGTTTCTGGCAGCCAAGGCAAAAACTCATCGGGCACATAAGCGACCTCGGCAAGCTTGCCATCCTGCTGAATGAAATCTCTGCCAATCAGCGCACGGTACCATAAGCGTTCGGCAGTGGAAATAGGAAAGATGTGTGGTTTCTCGCGGCTGCGCTTACCAGGACCCATCTGGCGGATCTCACCATAGCGGCGGGAAAATATTGTCCAGGGCAAATTGCCGCCATACTGCTTGAGATCTGCCAGTGCGATAAGGCAATCTTGCGGCAGGCTAGCCAACATATCCTGCAGCTCCACTTCGGAGGTGATCGCTGCTGCCAGAGAGCGCGCGTAATCTTGTTGATCCCTGCCGCTAGCGTTTACGCCCCACAGCTCGGCAGTACAACGCAAAAAGCTCATATCGTGGGTTTGCAAACAAGCGCGGATTCCTGGCATGGTATGCTGGAGTATACATCAAAAGCTGCCTTCAATTACTTGGCAGCTTTTAGCTTATAGGAAGAGCAAGGGGGGATTTGGGCGCCTAATCAATCTTGATCGAGCGCACACCTTCGATGTTAGAAAGTGTCTCGACAAGGTTTTCCATCTTTTCGCCGCGATCCACTTCTGCCATCACTTGCACACGGACGCGGTCGCCTTTAATGTTGCGTTGTACCGAAAAGTTAATCACATTTTCTGCTAAATGATTGATAACCTTGCGAATGTTGTGGATCTGACCAGGACCTCCACGCCCCTCAATAGTAATTCTGCGTAAAATGGTCGTGCGGATATAACGATGCTCAATGATATTAACCACAACTAAGATGATAAGCATCAGAGCAGTCGCCACTACGCTGATAAGGTAGTAGCCGTAGCCGACAGCCATGCCAACAACCGCCATGGTCCATAAAGTGGCAGCGGTAGTGAGCCCCTTGACATTAAACCCCATCCGCAGGATTGCGCCAGCGCCCAGGAAGCCGATGCCAGCAATAACTTGAGCGGCTAAGCGCGCAGGGTCGGAGCCATGCTCCGCGCCAATGTTAATGGAAAGAATCATTGCGAGGCACGCACCTAGCACGAGGATCATATGCGTACGCAAGCCAGCCGGCTGTTTATCGCGCTCGCGTTCATATCCGACCGCTGCCCCCAAGAGAACTGAAACAGCCAGTCTCAGTATCATTTCGCCAGTGGGTATCATGCTGCCTCCTTAAAAGGTTAGATTTTAATTATACCTAATATATTTGGATGCTGATTTTACTTGAGTTCTTACCCAGCTATTCGAGAGACTTAAAACTATTGTTCACGCCAGTCTCATGAGTGCGCAGCCTGCCCGTAGGGTACCATGTTAGAACAAGGACGCACCTTTCAGTCTTCTAGGCTCCTTAGGAAAGCGCCTGATACCACTTCATGATCGTTTTGCGGTTGCGCTTCTCGAGCGCGAGGCTGAGTTGCTGGATTTTTTGTAAAATATCTTCCCGTTTCCAGCCACGCTCACCGAGAAGGGATTGAACCTCCTTAAGAATATCGGGGGTCATGGCAGTCTGTGCAAGCATATCCACCA
>DMCS01000059.1:3976-16187 GCA_003445715.1 Candidatus Mesolinea sp.
CCAGTCTCATCTTCCAATTGCATCTCTACCAACTCGTAGCGGATACCGCCCAGATAGGTAATTTTGAGCCCAGCCACGCGCAGCTCTTTTTCAGGTGCATTGAGCGCGAGGTCCAAATAATAATTGATGAAGCCTTCCTTGGCTTCCAAGGGGGCATCCACATCCGCACGGCCAGCGTTGGAGGTTGGGTCCGTAGAAGTACCAAAAGTCTCCCACAAGCCTGGTAAATGCACGGTTTCTTCCCAAATTTCTGCCAACGTGTTGAGCGGCTTCTCGCTGCGCGTGCCATAATACGCCAGCATGTCCATCACCAGCAGGTTTGCCCAGGGGCCGTCCTTATCAGTCACATGCCCGCGTGAGGTGAGCCCGGAAGATTCCTCACCGCCAATCAGGATGCGGTCGCGCCAGTCGGGTGGAAGCTCTTTGAGAATATTGTAGCGGTCATCGGTGCGGCGAATTTCCTCGATGTATTTGATGCCCACCGGCACCATAAATGCATACTTGAGCGCGCGGCTCTCGATTTTCCCCACGCGGCACTTATAGATACGCTGACTGACATAACCGGGCAGCGCACCTGGCGCCGGACGATTCGCTTCGTTATTCGGGATCATCCCAGCCAGCGGCTCAATCAGTGGTGAGCCGGTTTGGGTGGCGATTACCCTGCCAGTGAAACCGCGATCCACGCCCAGGTAGCGCACCAACATCGTCAAGATTTGGTTAGGGCGGAAGTAAACCCCGCCTTTATCCACAATGCCGTAGCGGTCAGCATCCGTATCCATGCCCATGCCTAACCAAGCACCTGTGCTTGCGACGGTATCCTTGAGCAGCTGGTTGAAAGGCTCCTCTGGGTTAGCATAATCTTGCCCGCCAAGGTCTGGGTCAACTTCGGCATGAAGAACGGTATTGCGCACGCCCGCTTCACCCAGCAGGCGGGTCAGGTAGCCGCGCCCAGAACCGTGCATCTCATCCACCACCACGTGTTTATCAGCGAAAAAGTGGCGAATGCGGTCAAAATCGATGGGGATGCGCTGGTTACCATTACCGTTATTCTTGATCCAGTGCACGTAGCTATCCAGCGGGTCAAATCCAAATACGCGTCCGCGCTCCCGTTCGGCTTCCAGGTTTGTGCTGCCACCGCCCTGATCCTCGAGCTGCAGTTCGTTGATGCGAAAAGCCAAAAAGTCGGTCACGTTCGTGGGAGCTGGATAGCCTAAGCGGGGATTAAACTTGATGCCCTGCCATTCCGGCGGGTTATGACTGGCAGTGGCGATGATCAATCCAGCCACTTCTTCTGGTGGCAGCACATCGGTCTCATAAAACGAGAGTGCTGGGGTGGGCACGTCACGGTTGCCTAGCTCCACGCGGAAACCATTAGCCAAGCATGTCTCAGCAATCCACTGTGTGACCAGGTCTGAATACCGGCGGGTATCATGCCCGATTACTACGCGCCGTCCTGATAGGTCCTCCGCACCCACGAAAGCGGGCACATGGCGGTAATTCATAAAGTCGCAGATCGCTTGCACCACCTGGCGGGCACGCTTCTCGGTAAAGTCGTTTTGCCAGCGCCCGCGCACGCCAGAAGTGCCAAAGCGTAGATACTTGCGGTCGTAAATCTCGCGCAGCAAGCCGGTGCTGGTGCGCGTCCCAACTAAAATCGGGTCGCTGGTGCGTACACGCAGGGCGTAAAGGCGCTCATAGATATTGCCCACTTGAATCACGCGGTAAGCCATAAAGCGGTCGGGGTCTTGCGCCTGGTCGAGGCTCTCGAGCAAGGGCAGCACTTCGTGACGGATATCTTCGGCTATGCTATGGAAAGCCCGCGATTCGAGGTACATGTGGGCTAAATCGAGCGCTTTGCGGCGCATGGCAGCCGTGGAGGGCATGTAATCCTCATCTAACTGCCGGCGGTAAGCCTGTGAGGCAGCATCTTCCTTGGGTTGGTAAAGCTCCAGCCGACCCTGCGTGCCCGTGGCAGCCAAGGTGAGCAGCAGGCTGAAAATCCGCGAGGAAGTAACCAGGTCTGCCGCAATCTGCTCAGGGTATGTCCTCAGCCAGCCTTCGAGCTCTGCCAAAAAGGTGTTCATTGCGGCAATGGCGGGCTGCCACTGCTCGGGCTGTTCCGCAACTAAGATGGCACGATTGAGTGTATTAAAGCGAGCCGCTAAACTGGCTGTGAAGTTTGTGTCCGTACCTTGTAGCATGAATCATTCTCCTTAAGCTTCTGCGCTGCGCGGCACCAAACCGCCTTCAGCCACGTTGAGCACCTCGATCGGTGCACCCGCGGGTGTGCCGGTCTCGTGTTGGACAAGTTCGCAAACCTTCCAGGCATAGCTGGCGACCTCGGCGGTAGTATGGCGGGTATCGGCTTCGAGCATCAGGCGGAACTTAGGCTCAGTGCCCGAGTAGCGCAGGTTTTGCCGCACCAAGCCCGGCAGCGCTTGCCGCAGCTCAGCCAATAGCGCCTCTAGTGGCTGTATCGTCTTGAGATCGGGCTTGGCTACTACGGTACAGGATGCCACTACCTGCGGGAATTTTTGAATGCCATCGGTCAGTGCTGAAAATTTTGTTCCAGGATGGGCACGCAGCACTTGCAGCATAAAAAGGGCGGTGCGCAAGCCATCACCGGTGTGGTGTGCTGCATCGAAGAGAATCACATGCCCAGACTGCTCTCCGCCCAAGCCAAGCTTGCCTTGAGTGCCATCTTCTTGGCTTAGGTTGAAAAGCTTTTCAGTGATGTATTTATCCCCAACGGGGGTTTCAATCAACGCAAGCTTGCGCTGCTGGCAAAATCCGTTCAAAGCACCGTTTGCCATCGTCGTTGTCACGATGGTACTTCCCAATAGTTTGTCCTGAGATCGCAGGTAATCAGCCAGTATGGCAAGCATATAGTCGCCATCCACTAACCTGCCGCGCTCATCCATCAAGATAACGCGATCCGCATCGCCATCAAAAGCTAAACCCAAGTCGGCGTTGTGTTCGCGGACACAGGCTGCAAAATCCTGTGGGTACGAGCGCACATACTCAGATCCAGCCTGGGCGTTGATGTTTTGTCCATCTGGCGAGGCATTGAGCGCAATCACCTCTGCGCCCAGCCGGCGGAAGATTTCTGGACCCACTTGGTACGCTGCGCCATTGGCGCAATCCAGGAGTAACTTCAAGCCATGCAGGTCCAAGCCTGGTTGGCTCTCGGCTAAATCCTGCAAGTAAACTTCATGAAGGTATGCACCATCGGCAATCTGCCCAAAACCATAGCCATTGGCAGGGATTTGTTCTGCCTGCAGCAAGGCTTCAATTTCCAGCTCAATCTCTTCGGGCAGTTTGGTGCCCTGGCTGGTGAGGAACTTAATGCCATTTTCAGCAGCAGGGTTATGCGAGGCAGAAATAACCACCCCTGCTTGTGCACCTGTTTTTTGCGTCAGGAAAGCAATCGCCGGAGTGGGCAACACACCCAGGTCAACAACGTCCGCACCGCTGGCAAGCAGCCCTGCCACTAGCGCACTTTGCAGCATCAGCCCAGAGCTGCGTGTATCCCGCCCGACCACAAAAGTAGGGCGACGGGTAATTTCACCCCCCAATACCAAGCCAGCAGCCCTTCCCAGCTGCAAGACAAACTCCGCAAACATGGGTGCTGTTCCCGCTGTGCCGCGAATGCCATCTGTTCCAAAATATTGCGGTTTTGCCATAAATTGTTCCTTAATTAGGAGTGCTATTCTATCACCACATCTGCAACCACGGGCAGATGGTCGGAGATGCGATGCGCCAAATCACTCACGACGACCTGGCAATTAAACTTTTGCAGGCGGCGGGTTGGAAAAAAGTAGAGATGATCCACCGCACCGGCTTCGGGGTGGGTGGGAATGTCATTAAATGGGGTGAGGCGCACAAAACCGTACTCCGCCTCCAGCTGATGCTCCAAAGCAGGCTCGTTTGGGTTCGCATTAAAGTCACCTGCCAAGAGCAATGGCAACCCCTTCTCCAGAATATTCTCCGCTACAAGGGAAATTACCCGGTTGATCTGTTCAGCACGCAGCTGTTGGGCTTGGGCGACAATCGCATCCTGCTTATCTTCACCACGCTCAGCAACCAATGTGGTCAGGTGAAGGTTCACCAAGTAAGGGTACGGGCTGCGTTTGAGCCGTGTGATGATGACGTAACGCGGGTCAGTATCACGCGTACCCTCATAGCGAAGGGGTTGATAAATGGGCACATTGCGGGGAACGCCCTCGCGGGTTGGATCACCCAAACGCGCAAAGGGTAGTCGTGAAAAAACCGCGTTTCCCTTAGACCAATCCCACCAGTCTTTGAACAAGCCATTGACCATCAGGTCTTTTTTGACCTGCATATCGTGCTTCATGGAAAGCGTTTCGCCATAGCAATGAAAGGAATATTCAGCGCCATTACGGATGAGGTCGACCATGCTGTGCTTAAGTCCTTCAGCATCGGTATATTGGGCAATCTCTTGCACGCAAAGCACATCCGGTTGAAGCTCATAGAGCAGATCGAGTAAAGCTTCATTCTTTGAGGTTGTTTCATCAGGTTCACCACTGAAGTTTTTCACGCCTCCGCCCAAATTTAGGGTCATTATGCGCAAGGTCAACATTCCTGTTGCTGTTCCTTTCTGGTATGGCATACTTACGCATCAATTATACCAACGCATTAAGTGCGTTGCAGAACCTCTATATGTGTAGATACGGTTTTTTGGTTATACTTTTGGCATCATTCTAAAAAAGAGCCACCATGAATACTGAGAATTTTCCCCAGCCCATCAAGCAAGAGCCAATTACCCCTAAGCAGCTTTACCTGACACGGCGCAAGTTCCTGGAAGCTGCTGGAATTCTTACAGCCAGCACCATTCTGGCGGCTTGCTTGGGTAGTGACCCAGCTTCACCTTCTGGTTCACCCACATCTGGAACGGACATAATGACGCGTAAAGACTTAGCCACAAGCTTCAATAATTTTTACGAATTTGGCACTTCCAAATCCTCAGTGGCTGAACGGGCAAAAGATTTTCAGATGCAGCCTTGGCAGGTGGAGGTCGGCGGGCTTGTGCGATACCCGCGAATTTTCAGCATGGAGGAGCTTCTGGATAATTTCACCCAAGAGGAGCGCATTTACCGCATGCGCTGCGTGGAGGCTTGGTCGATGGTGCTGCCTTGGGCAGGCTTTCCCTTGGCACAGCTGCTGGAAGTGGTGGAGCCATTGCCCGAAGCGAAATTCGTCGGCTTTCAGTCGGTTTATCGGCCGGAGGAGATGCCTGGCCAGGTCGGTCTAGAATTCCCTTGGCCATATCTGGAAGGCTTGCGCTTAGATGAGGCTCAGCACCCGCTGACGTTGTTAGCAATGGGTTTGTATGCAGAGCCGCTCACACCGCAAAACGGTGGACCCATCCGATTGGTGGTGCCATGGAAGTACGGCTTCAAGAGCGCCAAAGCGCTGGTAAAGATCACCTTGCAAGCTGACCAACCGGTCACATTCTGGAATGCCATCGCCCCCCAGGAATATGGCTTTTACGCCAACGTCAACCCGGCAGTTGATCACCCGCGCTGGTCACAAAGCGAAGAGCGGCGCATTGGGGAAATAGGCTCCCGTGCTACGCAGCTCTTTAATGGTTATGAGGAAGTTGCTCCCCTGTATGAGGGCATGGACCTAAGTGTCAACTTTTAGCCAGCCAATAAGCGTAATTGCAAATTACTGCGGCGGAAGCGCATCTGCCTCAAAAAGATCGCAAAATTCAATAATCTTTTCTTTGGGGATATCCCAGATAAAAGCCCTGCCAACGCGGGCGATATCTGCCCACCCTTGCACCATCCATTCGTCCGGGAAGCGCACAAATTGAATTTGGTCATCTTCGAGTTTGGGGAGCAAGCAAATGAGTTGCTGAATTTGGGCCATACTCAAGTCGGTTTGCACGTCATCCAGCATCGTACTGACTAGCTTTGGGAGGCTGGAAATTAGACTGGGGCTAGTAAGCTTATCTTTAATCGCCATCAACACCATAGATTGGTGCTCTGCGCGGATAAGATCGCCATACCGCTCTCGGCAGCGCACAAAGGTGAGCGCCCTGGCACCATCCATATGGTTCATGCCCGGCTGGAAGTAATCCGGGCGCTGGTATAAGGGGTCTTCCGCTTCCATGCCTTTGGGTCGGCAATCAACGGGTTCATTGAGGTAAACATCTACCCCACCGATAGCATTAACAATTTTCTCAAAGGCAACCATATTGACAGCTACGTAATGGTCCACATAAAGGTCATAGTTATAGGCAATCGTCCGCGCCAGCAAGCCTGGTCCGCCACCCGGACCTTCGTAAAAGCCCATCCCTGGGCCGCCGTAAAAATAGGCTTGGTTTAGCTTAGCGTTGTATATCTCATCTTGCACGGATGGGATCAAATCAGGGATTTGCACTTCCAGGTCACGCGGCAGCGTCATAACGGTTACCTTGGGCGTGACAAAATCAATGCGCATCACGCGAATCACATCCGAAAGGCCGTAAAGGTATTCTGGGTCGGTGGAGTCAATGCCGGCAGCTAAAAGGTACATTATTTTGTTGTCGCCGCAAATAGGCTCCCCAACCGGTTCTGTAGGCAAAGTTATAACACCTGTCTGCTCACCTTCTCCAGCAGCACCAGAATTTGAGCCGCTTCCCGCAGATCCGCCACTGGTGCTCGAAGTTCTGGTGGGTAAGCCTAACGGCTCCCCCAAAGAGCGGTTCCAATTGGCTAGAACAAAGATCCCTCCCGCAACAACAATCAGGAGAAGTATTCCAAGGACGATGGCTAATATCGGTTTCTTTTTGTTTTCTTCCATATTTGCCTCTATGAGGTAACAAGCGCAATCACATCTCGTGCGTACGCTTATTATAGCCGCATTTATCGAGCCGATTTTCATAGGTCATTCGCTATGTCTCGAGCGAATTAGCTGATAAGCTATAATGTTCAGTGGAGCAAACGATGATCAGTTTTTTCGAGTGCTTAGGGTATCAATATTCCACGAAACAGGAATTCCAACAGTTCTGGGACTTTTTTAGTGAGCATTTCACCCAAGTGTCTTTGCCAGATCTAACCTACCGTTCGTTGATTACCAAGCAAGGTATCGAAATTTGGCAAGCTTTAGGCAAGGAGGGTGCGTGGGAGAGCTTTAATTTTCATTATCACTCCTCTACCGATCAACCTGGCAAGTTATTGGACCGCTTTCCAGCCCCAGCAGAAGGAGTGGACGGACTGTTCTCGCTGGAAGTGGGCGCCGAGGAAGATTTACGCATCCGTTCTTTAATAAACCCCAAAGAACCCAGCGAGCCACACTCCGAGGGTTATCAAATACGCTTCCAACCCCCTAACTTTCATTGGTATGAGCATCTGAGGCTGCCTTGTCAAGTTAAGGTACAGTTAACCGCCTTCCCGGAGAGCATTCGGCTTTATCCAGCTGGAACGAAATCTATACCGGTCGGCAAAAACGCGGCGGATTTGGGCGTCTGTTATATTTTGATGCAGGAAGAGGACCAGCAGAAGAAAGATGAACTCATTTTTCCAGTTTTAGAATTCGGGGGCATCATCCGCACACTGACAAGCTTTGTCAATGAGGTGAGCGGAAAGTTGGTCAATGTCGCAGTCATTGACACTGCCGGCCTGATCTTGGACTTACTTGTCCCGCCAGGTATGGTTGACCAGGCACCTAAGCCAGGTATGTGTGTACAAACCCAATGTTGGCTCACCGGGCGCATCCGCGAAGTTCTTCCGCCTGAGCCTAAACTCCCTTTTGTCTTCCTGTTGCAAACGCATGTGGCCGGCACCTACTACCACGATCTGGGTCAGCATGGCGAGGCACTCGCCTTTTGGGATGCCCTCATGCTTGTGCGGGAGCCCCAAAACCCCTACGATCCCCAGGCTATCGCCGTGCACAGCCTGGAAGGGGAGAAGTTGGGCTACATTCCACGGGAGATAAACGCGCCCTTGGCAGCGCTCATGGACCAGGGAGAGAAACTCGTAGCTTACCTTGTCCACCGCTACCATCGCGAAGGGCAGGCTGAGCAGTTTGTCATCCGCATTTACAGACGTGGCAGGTAGATTAACTAGATCGGCAACCGTAAAGTAAACACCACGCCGCCTTGCGGGTGATTGAAAGCCGTGAGTGTGCCCCCATGCGCTTCAGCTAATTTACGTGCGATGGCTAAGCCCAGGCCGGTGCTGCCGCTGGCGTGCTCGCGGCTGCTATCCGCGCGATAAAAGCGCTCGAAAATTAGGTCTAATGCCTCCGGCGGAATGCCAGCACCATGGTCACGCAGGTCCAAGCGCAGGTATTTTCCTTCTTGCTGCAGGTTAATCTCAATACTTTTGCCAGTAGGGGTATAACGCAGCGCATTCTGCAATAAATTGTGTAAAATCTGCTGGATACGGTCTGGGTCAGCCATGACCTTGGGCATCTCTCCCACGCTTTCTATTTGCAGGGTAATCTGATTATTTGCCAAGGCAGGTTCAAAGCTTTGCGTCACCAAGTGGGTGAGCTCTCGCAAATCCACTGGGCGCTTGTGCAGCTCCAGCTCGCCGGCATCTGCCAAGGAAAGGGTGCGCAAGTCTTCCACCAGCCGAATAAGGAGCTCGTTTTGCTCACGCAGCGGCTTAAGCGCTTCCTGATTGGGGGGGTAAACACCGTCTTCCAAGGCTTCCAGGTTAGCTTGCTGCACTGCCAGCGGTGTGCGCAGTTCGTGCGCAATATCTGCCGTCAGCGCCCGCCGATTTTTCTCGGAGCGCTGAAGCGACGCAGCCATGCTGTTCAAAGTCTGCCCTAAGGTCACCACTTCAGGCGGACCCTTAACATCAACTTGCTGGGTCAGATCTCCCTGCGCGATGCGTTCGGCTGATTGCGTGAGAGCTTTTACCGGTTTTATCACCTGATTAGCTAAAACTACAGCTAGGATCAACGCTAGGACACCAGAAATGAGCGCAGCCAGTAAAGTCGCATTGCGCACCTTAGCCAGCAGTTGACTTTCGAAGTTGGCTGGCAGACCACCTGCGCTGCCCGGCGTCAGCAGATAGCCCACCACTTGGCCATCCACCTCCACTGGCAGAGCAGTATTCAGCTCGCTCTGGCTCAAGGTCTGGCCAATTCGCGCTGGGTCAGGAGCATAGACAATCACCCCATCAGAATCAGCGATGACGTTCTGGCCGGGCATTCCGCCAGCTTGGCTGCTGCCCTGTCCGGCTCCCGAGCCGTGTCCCTGACCTTGACCTTGCTCCATAGCCTGCCCGCTTTCACGTGCCAGAAGCGACTCTACGCCAGCCCAGTTTTGATGCTGGCGGTAATAATCGGCAAGGGATTGCATCAGGTCAGTTTCTCCGCCCATGCCAAAGCGGCGCAAATAGCCTTGAACCTGCGTCTCAGCGGAAAGATTAGCCACAATCAGCACCGTGCCCAGGGCAAGCACAATCACCAGGATAAACGCGAGGATCAGGCGGGTACGCATATTACTTCTCCATGGGCGTGGCGCGGTAGCCCACCCCAAATACAGTCTCGATGTAGGTTGAAGCCGGGTCAACCTCTTTCAGCTTGTGCCTGAGGTTCTTGATGTGCACATCCACGCTGCGCTCGTAGCCTTCATAACTCATCCCTTGGGCAGCTTCCAGAAGCTGCAGCCGCGTAAATACCCGCCCGGGCTGTGAGAGCAGCAGCTTGAGCATGTCAAATTCAGTGGGCGTCAGCTCGACCGCTTGTTCGCGGAGTGTGACCGCGTGCCTGTCTTGGTCTAGGCGCAGGTCCCCTAATTGCAAAATGCCGCCGGTTTCCGGAGGGCGGTTGCTGCGGCGTAAGACAGCCTTCACGCGCGCCACCACTTCCCGCGGTGAAAATGGCTTGGTGATGTAATCATCTGCACCCAGTTCCAGCCCAATCAGGCGGTCGACTTCATCTACCCGAGCGGTTACCATAATAATGGGAGTATCTTTAACCTTACGGATTCTTTTGGCAACCTCCAATCCATCCATGCCAGGTAGGTTTAGGTCCAGCAAGACCAGGTCCGGCGATTCTCGTTCCCATAGGTGTAAAGCCTCATCTCCGCGATAAGCGCCTAGGGTTTGATAGCCAGCCTTCGCGAGGTAGGCTTGTAAAACCTTATTCAATTCTTTTTCATCTTCAACAATCAAGATCGTAGACATAGTATTTACCTTAGGAAATATAAAGGCTTTCTGCCTTTAGTTTACACAATAATTAATGGATTTAACAAGATTTCCAGGCGAAAACCTTTCCAAATGGCAATCTTCATCACTTCTTCATAACTTATTCACAGCCTCTGCACACCGTTTAGTTATATTAAGCGCATCAAAACAAGGACTGCACAGTCAGTCGAAATGTGAAGGAGTAAAAAATGAACAAGAAAATTTTAAGTATTGTGTTGATTGCCCTGTTTTTGGGCGCAGCAGCTTTTGGTGCGGTAAAAATCGTTTCTGCCCAACAAGCGACCGACACACCTCAAGCAACGGAAGAAGTGTTACAGCAACCGGTTCTAACGCGTAACCGGTTAAATGCCGGCTACGGTCCCGGCGGTGAAGGTACTTGCAATGAGGATTGCGCCATGACGCAAGAGCAAATCCGCTTGCGTCTGCAGGACGGCAGCGGCGAGAATTGCCCGAACCCAGAAGGCTGCACTGGCGAAGGTCCAATCGGTGCAGGGGCAGGCATGCAATATGGCCAATCTAACCAGTTTACAGGTAATGGGATTGGCCAGGGAGCTGGCGCTTGCGCAAACGGCGACTGCGATATGGATCAGCCTCGCCTGCGCGACGGTAGCTGCGGCGATGGCGGTACTGCTCCCCGCGACGGCACCGGCAGCCAGTTTGGAAACGGGAAAAAATAATTACAATTTCTTCCAACATCAGGCACGCCCTATCAGATAGGGCGTGCCTTAATATTTAAATCTGCTTGGCAAACTCACAGGTTCTATCTCGAAGCTTGGGGCTATAATCCAACAAAACAAAATAATAAATTAAGAGGTGTTTATGGGAACCAAAATTGTTAGTGTTGAATTTTCAAGCAAAGAAAAATTTACAGTAGAATCTAAAGCTCGAAAGCATACCGTCTTTATTGACCAACCAGTGGAAGCCGGCGGGAATGATGCGGGCATGACGCCTCTGGAGTACTTGTTTGTGTCCTTAGGTGGCTGCATGGTTACAGTCGGTTTGATCATTGCTCGGCAAAAACATTTGCCTGTTAGCAAAATAGAAGCTCATATTGAAGGCGAGATTGATACAGATGTCCTGATGGGAAAGCGGAACGACATTCGCTCAGGTTTTACCAATATCACCGTGAAAATGATGATCGATGGTAACTTGACCTATGAAGAAAAAGAAAAGTTTGTGAAAGAAATCGAAGCTCGCTGCCCAATTTCAGATAACCTTAGCAATACCACACCGGTAAAAATCGAGGTTGCCTGATTGAATCTGACAGCTTTGCAGTTTCAGACCATTTTTATAGGATGATTAAAGTGGATAGCTGTTATTTGCCTAGCTGAGATGCGCTGCTTAAGTTCGAGGTATATCAAAAGAAAATAGATACGTTTACAACTTAGCAAAAAGATAGCTGACCATCAAATAAGTGATTAATACCCACAGGCGAATATTCTTTCCTTCGCCTGTTTTCCATCATACGAAATAATCTGATATGATAATAAAAAATTATGTGAAGGATCGCGGTTTATGAAAATTGCATTTGTTACGGATAACGAAAAGTCTATCAGCCAGCATTTTGGACGTGCGCCCTATTTTCTGGTGGTCACATTTGAAGACGGTAAGGAAGTGAGTCGGGAATTGAGGCATAAGCTCGGGCACAACGAATTTGCTACTGGCCATACCCATGTCGAACAAGAGCACGCTGCGCATGGGTTTGATGAAGCATCCCACCAGAAGCACGCCAGTATGGCAGATGCCATTAGCGACTGCACAGTTGTAATTTGTGGAGGGATGGGCATGGGCGCCTATGAGAGTATGCGGCGATTGAATATTCAACCTGTTATTACAGATTTACGCGATGTTGATGCGGCTATTCAGGCTTACTTGACTGGCACACTAACAGATCACACAGAGAGACTACACTAATCATCACGTGTACTTTCGCGCAATTTAACTTTGTTTATTTTAGTGCTCAAGCACAAAGTGCGGGCGGAAGATATGGGTAACACTCCTATTCTCCGCACCTAGTCAGTTACTGTTTCAAATGTCCATAT
>DMCS01000099.1 GCA_003445715.1 Candidatus Mesolinea sp.
CACCACTTGACAAGACACTACCTCTTTTGCCCAACCTAAACGAAAGTCCAGCTTGACAAGCCTCTTTCCTTTCGGATATGCTTAGCGATGGGAATGGTTAGGTCCCGGTGGACTTCCTGGTCTTCAAAATCAGTGTCGGGTCGCCTTGCGAGCCGGGGTGGGTTCGACTCCCATCCATTCCCGTTTTGATTCAAATGTTGAAGAAGATGCGTAAAAATCATTTCTCTAAAATCTTTTTTTTAGTGCTGATATGCTTTAGCTTAGCAGCCTGCCAAGGTGTTCAACAATCTCCAACTCCCACAGCAGGCACATCTCAGCTGCAATCCACTGCAACACCAGCTATCCCTACGCCGACTGCTACTTTAACTTCGACCCCTACGCCACCTTGGCCGACTATTGAGGCAGTCGATGAGAGCGATCTAGCGGGCCTGGAGCTTACGATTCTGCATCCGTGGATTGATGAAGCGAAAACGCGCTTTGAAAGCTTGGTGGGGGAGTTCAATAACACAAATGCATGGGGAATAAACATTACACCGGTTGGCGCGGGCGGGCTCAAGGATGTGAGCGATCAGTTAGTTAGCAATGGAATGCAAACCAACCTTGCCATCGCTCAGGGGTACGACTTAGCTTTGCTAAACCCTACAGTTGCATTGGCTAACTTGGGGCCTTACCTGTACGATGCAGACTATGGCATCAGTACCGAATATGCGCCTGATTCAGCTTTTTATCAGCTCTCACCGTTTGCTACTTATCAAGAACATTGGTGGCACTTGCCAATTGCCTATCAGCCAGGGGTGCTGGTGTATAACCAGAGTTGGGCAGGCGAATTAGGATTTGACCGAGCACCCCGCTCGCCCGGAGAACTCGCTGCACAGATGCTGCCCGCTGCTGCTGAAAAGCTGCAAGATAACGATATTGATAATAACGGCACAGGCGGGCTGTGGATTTCGAATTCCCCTAGCGCTGCGCTCAGCTGGTATCGCGCTTTTTACGGTCAGTTTGATGCCGGAAGCCCAGTCCTGAGCTTCAATAACCAAGCTGGCAACCATAGTTTTACATATCTTAAGCAGTTATATACCGAAGATGCCTCCTGGGTTGGGCAGCAGAAAGTACCTTATATATATTTTGCTGAGCGCTTAGCTCTGGCTTATGAGGGCACGTTGGATGACCTACTCATTCAGGCAGGCTACCAACTGCGCGCGGATTCTAAGGACCAGTGGCTTACTTTGCCTTACCCCACGCCAGATGGCAGGGGCAGTATTTCGTTAGAGACAGTGTCTATTGGTATCGCGAATGGGACACCAGCGGAGCGATTAGGCAGTTGGTTGTTTGCCCGTTGGCTTTTGACGCCAGAAGCACAGGAGCGTTTGGTTCGTATTCATGGCTATTGGCCAGTGACAGGGGATCCACAAACTATTGCGCCGGACTACGCCAGAGAGCATCCAGCTTGGGCGAGTGCTTTGCGGGATGGTGTTCGGCTTTCCATTGCGCCGGAAGATCAGAAATGGGCTTATGGGCGCTTAATCTTGCAGGATGCTGTGCGCCGCGTATACGCATTGGATGAGGAATATATTCCGACGGTGTTGGAGATGTTGGATAGCACATTGCAGGAGCTCACAGGAGAAAACCTAAATGAACAATAAGCCAGCTGTGGAGATTTATTCTGACGGTGCCTGCAGTGGTAATCCAGGCCCAGGAGGCTGGGCAGCTGTAATTCTCATTAACGGCAAGCGCACTGAGCTCAGTGGTGGAGAGCAGCAGACAACCAATAACCGCATGGAGATATTGGCAGCGCTCAATGCCTTACGCGCACTCAAGCAGCCATCCCAAGTTACTTTTTATACTGATTCCAGTTACCTGCTCAATGGTGCGACCGCTTGGCTACCAGAATGGAAACAGCGGAATTGGAAGCGTAAAAAAGGCAAGTTAGCGAACATCGACCTATGGCAGGAGCTAGACCGTGCATTAAGCGAGCATGAGGTGAAATGGGTTTGGGTGCGCGGGCATGCTGGGAATGCCTTAAATGAATACGTCGATCAGTTGGCGCGGGCTGCGATCCCACATTATTAACACTCTAAAAACATTCGTACTTGAGGTATTTTGATATACTTCAGCATTATCTGATTAATCATGTGGTTTCAGGATTTTCAATTTGGATAGCTATTTTAATGCTCGTGACGAGGCTTATCAGAGGTTCACGCGTGAACGCCAAGCGCTGTGGAATCGCATTGCCGCCAAAGTAGCGAAAAAGGTTCGCTGGAGCTCTTATTACCACCGCCGGCTGAATGCAACGTATCGCTTTATCATCCCTGAAGGCAGCACGGTGCTAGAAGTGGGTTGCGGCCGAGGTGATTTGTTAGCTTATTTGCAGCCGTCTGTCGGCGTGGGTGTGGACTTCTCGGAAGGTATGATCGTAGCAGCACAAGAAGCCCACCCGGAATGCAACTTTATTTGTGTGGATGCGCATTCCCTGCCTGACCTCGGCAGGCAGTTTGACTTTATCGTCCTCTCGGACTTGGTCAATGATGTTTGGGATGTGCAGACTGTTTTGACGCAGCTAAAGCCATTTTGCACGCCGAGAACGCGCTTGGTGATTAACTTCTATAACCGTTTGTGGGAGTTTCCACTCAAGGTGGCACAGGCAATCCATATGGCTACGCCGTTATTGGATCAAAACTGGCTTACTCAACAAGATATGCGCAACTTGCTACAACTCTGCGATTACGAGGTCGTACGTACCTCGTCGGAAGTGCTGTTTCCCTTCTACTTTCCCTTGCTCAGTGGACTGTTTAACCGTGTTTTAGCACGGTTGACATTGTTTAAATTTTTTTGCATGACAAATTTCCTTATTGCTCGGCCAAGCGGAGGGGTACGCGAGGATAAACCCTCCGTTTCAGTGGTAATCGCCGCTCGAAATGAAGCTGGTAACATTGCTCAAATATTCGAGCGCGTGCCAGAGATGGGCAGCCGTACAGAGCTTATTTTTGTGGAAGGTCACTCGAAGGATAATACCTACGAGGTCATCGAGGATTTCGCAGCGCGATCTAATCGCCCGGTACAACTACATAAGCAAGAGGGAACAGGTAAGGGTGATGCTATCCGTTTAGGGTTCCAGCATGCCCAGGGTGATGTGCTCATGATCTTGGATGCTGACCTGACAGTCCCACCAGAAGACCTGCCCCGCTTTTATGATGCGCTTATTTCGAACCGTGGAGAATTTATCAATGGAGTGCGTTTGGTATACCCGATGGAAAAGCAAGCCATGCGTCCCTTTAACACACTCGGGAATAAGTTTTTCAGCACGGCATTCTCCTGGCTGTTAGGGCAGAGCAT
Organism: Candidatus Mesolinea sp.; assembly: GCA_003445715.1. GTDB lineage: Bacteria > Chloroflexota > Anaerolineae > Anaerolineales > Anaerolineaceae > Mesolinea. The sequence continues at coordinate 3,334 of DMCS01000099.1, forward strand.
TAAAGATACCCTATGCGGCACTAAAGTGCTTTGGCGGGAAGATTATGAAAAAATTGCCGCTAACCGCGCTTTCTTTGGTGATTTTGATCCCTTTGGGGATTTTGATCTCATTTTTGGCGCTGCAAAGTTGAACTTAAAAATTGTCGACCTGCCGATCCGTTACCGGGAGCGCACCTACGGCACCACGAATATCCAACGCTGGAAGCATGGTTTGTTACTTCTGCGCATGCTTTGGGTGGCAGCAGTGCGCCTCAAGTTTGTGTAGTTTTTCAAGGGGGTTACGGACTACTCGCAGTCGCGTAGGTCCAGCAGCCGGCGGAAATCATCTCTTGCTCCGGTAACTTCAACCACAAGCTGTACACAGGGCTGGGAAAGCCGCTCCTGAACCGTTGAGGAAAAGTCATCCCACTCCCCGGCGCCAAGGTAGAGGTAATCGTATCCAGCAGCGCGTAAGGCGTAAGGATCGAGCGAGCTGGCGAGCCGAGAATATTCCGGGAGTGTTTCATACCAGCTGCTATGAGAAGTTAACGGTCGGGCAAAAACCGTAGCGGCACGCGGAGGGATTAGGTCAAAGACCATAGCATCTGTATCTAGCTTATCCCAATATTGGCTTTCCACTTGCGCATCTAAGCTACTTAGAAAGTAGCTTTCTTGCGGTACCTGCATCGCTGTGGTTTCAATGGCAAAGTAGACGATCCCGCCAACGCAGCAGAGCAACATTATCCCAACCACAAAAAGCTTGAGGTTGAGCGGGCGATGGCGCAGCCAGTGCCACAGCAATGGCACGGCAAAAACCGTCAAGAGTTCAGTGCCGACCAAACCCAGACGTTTGGTTGCGGAGATACCAGCATCTCCTTGGTAGCCAATGAAGACTGAAAAAAGGCTAAAAGCCACCATCAAAGCTAACACGGCATAAACATCCTTGCCATTGTGCCACCCTTTTTTCCCCCAAGCAAACATAAGCGGGATAAGTAGGAAAATTGGCCCAACCTCTAGGAGTGCCACAAGCAACTGAGCTGGGTTGAGCAAAGAAAGCTCCCCTAAATGTGATGAGATAATCGCTGGAGGCCAGCGCAAGTAAAAGGCGTTGCTAAAGTAAGACTCAGAGCCGGCTTTTGATCCAAGGTTCAGCAGCTGGGTTGCCGTGCCAGTGAGCACACCCCCTTGAAACAGGGCAAACAGCGCCGGGATAAGCACGAAGAAAACTAAGCCCAACCAAGCCTCTTGATGAGGTTTGTCTTTTTGCGCAATAAAATGAATGAGGGCAATAATCACGCAGGCAGCTAGGAAATAACCGAACCAAATCTCATCCACAAGCGCTTGGGCTGCGAGCAAGGCAGCTATGACAACCACACCTCCAGGGTGCTTCCAGCGCCTAAAGGTCAGGATGAGTAATAGGATAATGGTCATGCCCATCATACCCGTGCCGCCATGCTCCATCACCCCGACAGTGTGGAAGCCGTTCCCATACGCAAACGGGAAAGGAAGAGGTCCCCCGCCTTCGATTGCCCAAGGTTTAGAAAGGGCTAATTTTAGGCTGGTATTCGTAGCTAATCCGGAACCAATCATATTGATTTGCTCCGAGATAGCTCCAAGAGCCCGCCCAGGCAGAAAGAGTAATAACCAACGCAGACCGCCGGCAAACGCGATGAAAATCGCGGTTAGCCAGCCGCCAATCTGGCTTCGGGTAAGCCGCTTGCCAAGGAAAAACACATATACCATGCTCAATCCGAAGAAAACCGCACGGGTGAGATCCAGCGCTGTCCAGGGGAAGAGACCCCCTAAGCGCATAAACTGGGCGGCTATCAATAGCATTAGGTAGTGGTAATCAAAGCTGAGGTTAGGATTGAGCGGGAACACTGGTGGAATAGAACCAGCTGCTAAGAACGAAGTTGTCGGCAAATTTTGGTAATCATCAAATATAGCTAACCCGTGACCAATCATAAAGAAGACATAGAGTAGAAGCACAAAAGCCACCCAATAGCCGACTGGGAAGGTGAACTGTTTGCGCGCAGTCGTCCAGCTTTTGAGAAGCGTTGTCAGAAGCACGCCGATGAGCAGAATCACACAGGCTGCAGCCCAAAAGGCAGGTATTGGCGCCAAAAAATGGGCTAATAGATTTGCCACCCAAGCCTGCAACACTAAGCCGAGCCCAAAACCTAGCAGCGTAGCCTCATGTCGCTGCACTTTAACCATGCTAATTAGGATTAGATAACCGCCTAAAGCCCAAATGAGCACCCATAAAAGCATGCTGAGAAGATTTAACCATGTGTTCATCAAGCAACCGCCTTCGATTTCAAATGCAAGGTTTAGCGTAACTTACGGAGCTAATTATACTGGCAAGGTTTTGGTCCAACCCACCTCTGCGGCGTAAAAAAACAGCCTGCTCTACGCAGGCTGTTTAATAGTCCAACGGAAGGATTTACTTGAAGCGCTTGAGGCGCAGGCTGTTGGTGACCACAAAGATGCTGCTGAATGACATCGCCCCGGCTGCCAACATGGGGTTGAGCAACCCAGCCGCAGCTGCAGGAATGAGTATCACGTTATAGAAGAAAGCCCAGAACAGGTTTTGCTTGATGGTTGCTAGCGTCTTACGCGAAAGGCGGATGGCTTGCGGCACTGCCATGAGGTCGCCACTGATGGAAACAATAGGTGCTGCGGCAATCGCTATATCTGTACCAGTGCCAATTGCAATGCCGACGTCGGCTTGCGCCAGGGCTGGAGCGTCGTTGATGCCATCACCAACCATGGCAACTTTGCGGCCTTCTGCCTGCAGGGCTGCGACCTGTTTGACCTTATCGCGCGGCAACAGGTTGGCAAAGACCTCGTCGATGCCGGCTTGCTTAGCAATCGCTTCAGCGGTCGCTTGGTTATCGCCGGTCAGCATAGCGACCTTGAGACCCAACCGATGCAGTTCTGATACAGCTTCAGAGCTATTTTCCTTTAAGGTATCCATAATTCCGAAGATACCCGCTAACTTCCCATCAATGGCTATCAACACGACGGTTTGAGCTCCTGCTTCGAGCTCAACAATACTGGCTTCAGCTGCAGTAGCGTCAATGCTCTGCTTGGCGAGATGGGCTTGGTTGCCAATGATGATTTTATGCTCAGCGACTTCTGCGCTCACGCCGCCGCCAGCTGATGCCTTGAAGCGAGCAGCAGGTAAAAGCTCCAGCGCTCGTGCACTGGCTGCCGCTTGAATTGCTTCGCCTAAAGGGTGCTCACTGCCAGCCTCAGCTGAGGCTGCTAATTGCACTAACTCCGTTTCAGAGAGCTCTGGAGCGAGAGCGATGACCGCTGTAACCATCGGCTGACCGCGCGTGAGTGTGCCAGTTTTATCGAAAACGACCGTATCCACCTCGCCAGCGGTTTCTAAGCTCTCGCTAGACTTGATCAGGATGCCCAGCTCGGCACCGCGGCCGCTGCCGACCATGACAGCAGTCGGGGTTGCTAAGCCCATGGCGCACGGGCAGGCAATTACCAGCACCGCCACCATATTGATCAGCGCACGTGCCAACAAAGTCACTTCCGAATTGGCGGGCAGCGGGATAACAAAGTACCAGACTGCAAAAGTTACTAGGGCAATCCCAATTACAATGGGCACAAACACAGCCGAAATTTTATCGGCTAAGCGCTGGATGGGGGCTTTGCTGGCTTGGGCGTTCTCGACCAACTGAATAATCTGCGCCAGGACCGTGTCGCGTCCGATTTTGGTGGCTTCAAAGATCAGCCTGCCGTTTTTGTTGAGTGTGGCACCATAAACGGGCGAGCCAGAGGTTTTCTCTACTGGCAAGGATTCGCCGGTGAGCATCGATTCATCCACGCTCGAGCTGCCCTCGATCACGACACCATCAACAGGGATTTTTTCGCCCGGACGAACAACCACTACATCGCCAATCTGGACATCTTCGGTATTCACCTCAACTTCTGTGCCCTCACGGATGACGGTCGCTTTTTTAGGCTGCAGGTAAAGCAGCTTGCGGATGGCTTCGCTAGCTCCGCCTTTGGCTTTGGCTTCTAAGTACTTGCCTAAGCGCACCAACGTGATAATCACCGCAGAGGTTTCAAAATAGCCATGCCCTGGCACAGCGCCAAGCAACACAAAAATGGAATAGAAATAGGCTGCCGAGGTGCCCATGGCAACCAGGACGTCCATATTGGCAGATTTATTGCGCAGAGATTTATACCCATTTACATAATAGGAAGCGCCCACGTAGAACTGCACGGGCGTTGCCAAGCCAAAAAACAGCCAATCCATCCAAGGGGCGTGCGCGATAGCCATGGGCAGTAAGCCCAAATCGCGGCTCATGGAAAGTACAAACAGCGGCACGGTAAAAATGAGCGCGATGACCAGCATGCGCCGCTGATGGTCGATCTCTTTCTTGCGTGCCACTGCTTCGGCATCTTCGCCTTGGGCGGGCTCTTCGGCGAGCTTAAAGCCAGCCTTGGCTACGGCTCGGCGGATTTCGCTTTGGCTGATGATAGTGGGCACGTAGCGCACCGTAACGCGCTCTGTGGCTATATTTGCTTGGCTGTAGAGCACACCTTCAAGGCTGTTGAGCGCTTTTTCTAAGCGCAGGGCATCAGCCTGGTCGCTCAGGTTTTGAATTTGCAGCGCGGCTTCGCCGATGGCGACGTCATAACCCACCTTACGCACTTGCTCGACCAGCTCCTGCACGCTGGTTTGATCCGGGTTGTAGCGCACAGCGGCGCGCTCGGAAGAGGGATTGACACTAGCCTCTTCCACGCCTTCCGTTTTAGAAAGGCTGCGTTCAACGGTTGCCACACAGTTTGCACAGGTCATCCCTAATATGGGCAGGGTGACCTGGTGTTTTTCAGCCATTTTTATCTCCTGGGGGGATAGTTGATTTCTTCTAGGGCTGCGATGATGGCTTCATCGTTGGCGGGCTCGGAAAATTCGACCGTGATTTCTTTGGAAGTTACATCGCCTTCCACGTTTTCGAGGCCTTCGATTTCGTTCAAGCGATTGGTGATATGCATCAGGCAATGCGCGCAACTGATATTGGGGATAAGATAAGTTTTTGTAGCCATCATTCTCACCTTGGATAAATTTTACCTTTCTTGTATGTTATTTTAGGATGAATTCAATGTAAGTCAATTGCCGAAACTATACATGCAGCTTCACCTCTAAACAATTGCGTGGATCTATTTAAATAGAAGAAAACCTTGCATCTCAAATATATTTGGGAAATCTGAAGCGAGAGAGGTGCGGATTAAATAATGATGCCCTGCGATATATTGCAGAGCATCAGAAAGGAGAAGAAAAGGAGGCGACGATGGGAATCGAACCCATGATGAGAGTTTTGCAGACTCTTGCCTTGCCACTTGGCCACGTCGCCATAACAAAAAACTGATATATATATTATATCAGTTTTTAAGCTAAAAGCGGGCGATGGGGCTCGAACCCACGACCTTCTCCTTGGCAAGGAGACGTTCTACCAATTGAACTACACCCGCAAATTATCTTGCTTTACATTGTTCGAAGCGATTGAGATTTTAACATAGGCACATTAGCTTGTCAAATCCGACCTGTGCAGGGGTTGAACAGGAAATATCAACACAAAAACGTCACTATCCTAAAGATCGATCCTCTCACGGTGTTAGTGTTGGAGTTAGCGATGCACTCGGCAAAGGTTCTGGTGTCCATTTTGTTTTTGTCGCTATTGGCGTATTCGTGTATGTATATGTAAGGGTGGGTGTATAAGTATTTGTTCGTGTAGGGGTAGATGTATGGGTAATTGTTTTGCTTGGCAATGGCGATTGCGTATTTGTGGGAGTAGGCGTTCTTGTCACAGTAGGGGACCTAAATACTGTTGGAGATACCCGCGTGGGTGTGTTCCAAACAGGTCTGGTTGAGGTGAAAAGTGCTGATCTAGCCGGTAGAATAATCTCCCGTGAGCAATGGTGATTGTCACCTTCAATGATCTCAAGAGAAATATGATCGTTCTCGCCACCAATTAATTCTAAAAATAGTAAGGAAGGAAAATTGGGATTGCGCAGGAAGACCTTAAAATCTGTATATTGTGATTCATTTAACCAGACGATTAACCCTGGCAGCTCGAGCTGGGATGTTAAATTCCCATTTGCATCACGCATGCGATAAGTAGGAAGGTCCATTTGCGTGTCGTAAACTAATTGAATTTTTCCGGTACCCAAGTATGCCAAGCTGTAATAGTTTATGTCATAAACAGAGCAAAACTGGCTCAATATCTGCGTCGGGATTGGTGATCCAGTGGCAGTAGGGTTTACCCCTGCTGTTTTGGTGGGGTTTGGTGAAGGTGTAACCGAGGGTAACGCATTGAAGGTGGGGGTAAAATCAGTTACCAATGAAACCGCTATGGGGGTGGGACTTGGCGTTGTGACAATGATTGGCGGTGTTGGGTATGGAGCTGAGAAGCGATTATTCAACAAACGAGACGCGAACAAGGATACGGCAACAACTCCTAAACCGATAAAAGCAGCAAGCAGTGGCCGCATTTTAGCCTTGGGAGCAGCTGGCGCCGAGAAATGGATGTCCTGGGGCAGTTTTTTCAGGTTAGCATCCCTGAGCATAATACATTCGTTGTAATGCTGAGTTAGGCAGACTTCCTGTTGATGGAGATAGGTTGGAATTTCTGGCTGCTTGCAGCGATGGCAGTAATTGAAATAAGATGGGAAATCTAAATTCGTCTTAATATCATCAATTAATGCAAAGTATGGACAATGTGTTAAATTTGCTTGATTTGAAGGGGAGGTATCTATAGACATATGCTTAACCACTAAAAATAAAGTCTTCTTTTGTTAGGAATTGCATAGAGTAGATAAATAAAAATTTAATCTCATTCTAAGCAGATCAGGAATGCGAACATCCCGACGCATTTATAACGAAATATTGATATATGAGGGGGAACTTATTGTCAACAAGCATCTCGAGTTCTCTCGCAATCTCCGCTGGAGATTCCTGCGAGGCATATGGATCTGGAATATCATAGGGAACTCCACCGCCGACCTCGGTCAGATGGTAAATTTTCCCCTTATTTTCTGGAAATTCCTGAATGAGGGCTTCTTTTTGGCCGGATTCCATGGTTAGAATGATACTTGCTGTATGTAAAAGAGAAGGAGTGACTGGCCTCGATGTATGTTGATTGATATCCAAATGTCGTTTTTTGGCCTCTTCTATAGCTTCAGGTGTAGGTGGAAGGCTCTCTTTTACCCATGTGCCTGCACTTTCAATCTGCCAACCCTGCGGTTTGCCTGAGGCGTTTATTTTTGCTTTGAAGAATGCTTCAGCCAAAGGGGAGCGGAATCGATTGGCAGTACACACAAAAAGTACTAATGTCATTATTTCGTTCAATCCATTTCGTAATTTATTGATTACTTTCCCGTGGGATAAGTACCCACTCACCGACGAGTAAATTTTCGTCAGCAGGAATATTATTATAACTGACTATAGCTTCAATATCGATTGCAAATTTTTCAGCTAATTCCCGTAGAGTTATGTCGCTTTCGGAAATTTGATAGGCTTCAAACGCTGGCAAGTTACCCAACTCTAAACGATCTATAGGGATTACGATGATGGAATCAACCCAAATTGGAACAATCAATTGGTAATTGATAGCTTTTAAAATGTCCGGGGTCGTGTTGTATTGCGTAGCTAAGAAAAGCAAACTTTCACCTGGAGAAACTTGATGCACAATAAAACGCTGATCTTTTCCAAATGGCTCTTCTAAGTAATGCGCTTTATGGATTTCAAGGGGTGTTGCGGTAGGTGTTGGTTGAGGGGATGGAGATGGTGTCTCTGTTTGAAGTGCAGGTCCTAATGTGGCTTTTTCTGTTGTGAGACCAACCAATAAAAAAGAGGTCTCAGTGGGGGCTGCCAACGAAATGGCTGCGTTATTCTCATGCTGTTTCTCTGGATGTGAAGAAGAAAATAGTATGATGAGGGCAATAATTGCTAAAATAACCAAGATCCACAAGTAAGATACATTAAACCAATTTTGTCGTTTGCTAACGACCTTATTAGCAAGTTCTTCAGGCATTCTTTGCCCTACTTGGGATTGAAAAATTCTGCAAGCTGGATAGTACTTGGTTAGACAAAAAGATAGCTGGTGGTCCAAATTCGGCACAGCGATAGGTTTGACCATGTGGCAATAGCTTTCCACGGATGGGTATGTTAGAGCTGTGGCAGGATCTTTGAAAAGCCCCAGGTAGGGGCAAATAGATTCTCCTGCTTCTTGCAGATGATTAGCCATTTTTGAAAAATCACTGGGAGTATATGCTAAAGGTAAGTTTCTCCCAAGGATTTGTTTTCATCGGCGACGGAAAATATTCCGTAGAGATGATAACTTAGATTCTAAGTACCCTTCTGTTCGGTGAAAGCGAGGTCGATATTCTCCTCTGAACCGTAAGAATGCCGATACTTATCACGTGCACTGTAGGGTGAATAGTAATCATGACCACCGTAATAATAGGATCGGTTCTGTGGAATACGGTTCATTACAACGCCAAGAATATGAGCATTAATGCGCTCGAGTTCCTCTAAAGGACGTCTAGCTGAGTCAATACGTGTAAATCCGGGAATGATCACGTATAAGACGCCTTCTACGCGTGTGGAAAGTATCTGCGAGTCAGAAACGACGAGCGGAGGACTATCCATTACAATCACGTCATAATGTGATTTAAGTTCTTCGAGCAATTTGCGCATACGCTCACTAGCCAATAATTCTGCTGGATTCGGTGGTAGACTACCACTGGTGATAATATCCATGGATTTAACTTCGGGGATGGTCCTGACTACCTCCTCCAAGGTAAGTCTGCCACGCACAAGGTCACTCAACCCTACTCGGTTGTGTAAATTGAACTGGGTATGAACATTCGGTCGGCGCATATCGGTATCCAACAATAATACCTTTTTCCCTCCCTGTGCCAAAATTACTGCTAAATTGCAAGCTACTGTGGTTTTACCTTCTGTTTCACCTGAGCTTGTCACCAGGATTGATTTTAGGGGAGAATCTATGCCAGCAAATTCAAGGTTTGTGCGCAAGGCACGAAAAGCTTCTGCCACTGGAGACCGGGGATTTGATATGACATAACTGCCAAATTTGTCATTGTTACTTTTCTTGCGCAGCTCACCAACGAGACCAATAACGGGTAAGTTGAGCAACTCTTTAACTTCATCCGGCGTTTTAAGTGTATCATCTAGATATTCCACTAAGAACGCAATGCCAGAGGTCAAAATTAAGCCAATAGCCGCTGATAATGTGGCTGATTGGACTGGATTGGGAGAAATTGGAACAGAAGGTGGATGTGCTTTTTCAACTTGCACCACATTTGGGGTATTCTGAGCACGAGAGAGACGCAAGGCTTCAAGGCTGTTGATACTGCTTAGGTAGATTTGTTGGTATAAGTTTAATGTGGTTTGCAGCTGGGTGAGCTGAGCGGAGGTCGCAGTTGTCGTTCCACTCTCTGCTGGCGTTTTGAGCACCACCAGATTAGTGTAAATCTGTTGATATAGCGAGAGAACGGATGACAGTTGATCGAGCTGAGCCTGATATTCGGCTAATCTGGTCAGTTCTTCAGCCGTGGCGGTAGCTGGATTGATCTTGGCTACCTCAGCATTAAGTGCAGTCATTTGGCTTTGTGTTTCCAGGATTTGCTTTTGGACACTCTCGAGTTGAGACTCAACGGTGGCTGTTGAAAGTTCGTTAATTTGTTTTTCCAGCAGGGAAATCTGTTGCTGCGTCTCGTCGATGCGGTTTTGGAGATTTTGTTCGGCAGCAATGTATCGTATCGCTTGAAGCTGTTCGTTCTGTTCAATGAGAATATCAATTAGACTATTAGCGATGAGAGCTGCTTTTTCAGGGTCGGTATGTCTAACCGTCAATTCAACGAATTGCGTATCCGTGATAGCGCGTGCCGTTGCCTGCCCTTTCAGGACCGGAAAGCCCAATTCTTCAGAAGCCTGTTGGAGCACACTTTCGGTGGAAAGCAGCTGTACGTATGTGGCGATTAATTGTTGATTATCCAAATAAGCGTAATAGTCATACGTAGTTTGCGGTGCTCTCAGGATCACAAATTTTGAGCTTGCTTCATAAATGGGCGTCTGCCGGCTGCTGACGAAATACCCCACTGCAGCGCCAATGATGACCCCTGCAATGACGAGCCAAAGCCATCGTTTTGCAATACTGAAAAAGTGTTTTATATCCATAAATTTCGATTACAGACCTTTCAACGAACGGTATAGAAAATTATTAAATGAGATTATCCCAGCGAATCTCGCATATATTAAATTCGGAAAACCTCATCCAATAATATCGACAATTGATCTAACGGACGGACCCGCCTTTAACATAATCGTTATAATTATAAGCAATTATCACCAGCCTGTAAATGAACCAAGAAACCTGCGGCGTGGCTGCATTACTTAATGAGCAGCGGTAAAAATGTCCTTTGCCTGACGTTGATAAGCACGTTGGCACCTTGTGAGTGAAGTTCACCGTCATAAACCTTGAAACTGAACACGTCCGACCCGACATAGCCGGATTGTGGCGTGTAAAGTACATCAGGTACTGTGCCGCTTAGGCTGCCATGCTGAGGATCGGCTGTGATGCTGAAAGTAAGGCTGTCACCGTCTGCATCTGAACCACTTAAGGTAATGGCTATGGGCTCGTCCATCCAGGTGTTAAGCTCCTGGCCTTCAGCGACAGGCGGATTGTTAACAGGATTCGTGAGAGTCAGGAAAAGGGCACTTACCGCGCCCCAGTTGCCGGCAGCATCTTTCCCGCGCACATAAAGGATATGCCGTCCTTCGGAAAGGCTGCTGGTATCAATGGTAACCGTGACGTTTTCGACGCTAGAATTGAAGTTGCCATCAACCGGGCTGAGGGAAATGGGCGCACTGTGCCCGGGCATTGGGAAGGGGATTTGATCTTAGGGAAATATAAACGCAGTGCTTTAGGAACCTTGATTGAGCGTACTACCCGTTATACAATCCTTGTTCCTTTAGGGGAGCATAAAGATGCTACAAGTGTCAGAGAAGCTTATGCTGAGGCTTTCAAAAGCTTGCCAGCAGAGCTCAAGAAGAGCTTGACCTATGACCAGGGCAAGGAAATGAGCGAACACGAGCAATTCACCATTGACACCGGCATTCAGGTTTATTTTGCTCATCCTGGTTCTCCATGGGAGCGAGGGACTAATGAGAACACCAATGGTTTGATCAGGCAGTATTTTCCGAAAGGTACCGATTTCACTCAGGTTAGCAAAGAAGAGATCCTCGAAGTTCAAAGGAAACTCAATGATCGGCCACGCAGAGCCTTAGGCTATTTGAAACCTGACGAGGTCATTAATCAACTTGTTGCACTAAAAACTTGAAACCAACTAAGAAACCTTTCTCAGCTTATTAGCCATTCATGGAGTTCGTAGACGGATTTTTTCTGGGATACATCCGCCAATAGGGATGGGTCTTTTTTTGTAATTTTTTGGACTGTACCTCCATAAGCCTTGATTAAATCTTTGAGCCTTAAAAAATATCCCCATAAGATCCTTGGAGATGAAGGTGGAATTTGATAGAGACGGGCAATAATGATCCGTGGCAAGAAAACTCGTTGGAGCATCAATGAAAGCCGCTTAAAATGGTTGGATTCGGAGGCTAATTGAACCAGGTCCGGGGTGAGGCTGTGCATAGCATGCTCATCCTGTAGCAAAATCTGGTAAGCTTCCGTGAGGATGCGCTCATCAATGGGCGTTGGCGATAACTGGGCTAAAACCTGCTCTGGGATAATCGCCCATTGCAGCGCGCGAAGTAGCCCCAGTGTGAGGGCTGCGGTTTTTTCTGCGCGCCATTGCTGGCAGAGAGCAACAAAACAAGGCCAATCCAACTGGTCCTGATAGCGCTGCAACACGAGGGCAATATCGAACATTCCTTTAAGGCCAAGACTGAGATAATGCTGGTACGTCAGGTGGACGCAAAGATGTAAGATTAAATCTTCAGTCCCTTCTGCGAGCACCTCAACGTCGTTAATTCGTGCGGGCACTGCCCGCTCCCAAACGCCATCCATAGCAATGGTAAAAGGCTCATCTTCTTCGAGCAGTGTCCAATGGATTTCTACATGCGTGCCATCAGATAGGATCATTGGCGGCACGTGTTTGATATCCAAATTAGAATCTCTAATGTCAAAGTATCTGGAGAGCTGATAGCCCAAACCTTGAAGAATTTCAACCGTTCTGTTGAGATCTTCGCGGTGTACTAAGATATCCAGATCGCTCATACTGCGAGCGCCCACATCTTTATAGGTATTTTCCAACAGAAAAAGCCCTTTGAGGGCAATCACCGGAATATTTTCCGCCCTAAGACGTAGAAGAATTTGGCTAGCATGATTTAGCAGCAAAATGTTACGGGCAGCGGTGAGCATGTACGCCGAGCGGAAGCTCTGCCGATGAGGTTCGGGAATCTGTTGTGCTAAGCCTAGTTGTGAGAACCGAAATTCCAAGGCAGATAAAAGATCGTGCTGAGCGCAGAGAGCTGTTAATCCTTCCCAATTTTCCGGGTTCATCCCTTTCAAAATCTCAGCACAATCATCGGCCGAGGAGAGGGGATTGAGAAGTTTAATTAGAGAGTTCAATATGGGAGAGATATAAGCTCCTAACCTTGTCAAACAAAGATCGATAAGTCACTATGGCCAAATTGGACTAATTATAACGAAAATGCCTATATTAGCGGGGAATTAAGCATGTACTACCCTGAAGTGCAGACTTCAGGTTTGGAGCAAGTGTGAGTTGTCAATTTGGGCGCTTCTCGAATAGGTCTCAACGCATAATTAACGGCAGGTTTATCCTAAAGGTCGTCAGAGGCCGTTCAAAGCGAACAGCAGGATCGCCAAAGAGGAGAAAAGTATCCATCAGGTCAAAGTTTTGGATTGAAGGTCTACCGTTCCCATACGCTATTTTGCCGGGTCGGTTCGGATTTCAAGCTCTAACCCTTGCTGGTCGGAACTGACGAGCGTGACTTCTTTGGCAGGGTCGGTTTGTGCCTTAGTCAACGGCAGTTAAAACCAGCCAATGAGCAGAGATGCAATAAGGAAAATATTTAATAGATAGCGTTTTTTCATTTTTGGATCCTTCTCTAATATTAAAAAGAGAAGCTGTTGAAGCAGATTTTAAACGTTCGTGATGACCGGCAGGATATCAGAGCCAAGCTGATAAGAAAGATTGTAGAGCGGCACAGTTTCCGTCAACGAAGAAAGATTTGCCAGGATATTGGGCAAGCGCTGCGGCTGGTAATAAGGGATGAAAGCTGTTTGCAGAATCTGCGCGACAGCTTCTGAAGGGCTCAAAGGAGAGAGAAGGGTAGGATAATCGCGATGCAGGAAGAATAGGCGCTTGAGCGGCGCGCCTTCGGGGGAGCACATTTCAGGGGTCTCATGCCAGGGTGTGCCGTAGATCCAATAGCGGCCTTCCAGGTGGCGCAGCACCACCTGATCTTCACCCAGGATTTTTACTTGTGGTTGCGCAGCCACGGTGCGGGCTAAGGTAGACTTCCCAGCCCCGCTTGGACCGATGAAAGCATAGCCTTTATCCCCGATTTTGATCCCAGAGGCATGCAGGATAACATCGCCATCTCTGGCAAGCCAATTGACATAAAGGGGCATGTCAATCCCGCGCAGGAAGAACTCATTGGGCTGATTGAGGCTTTCCAGCGGACCGAAGAAGGAACCTCGGGTAAAGCCGGGATTAACATCCAGCCAGCGCGGGTTCGTGATGGTCGAACCGACAAAGAGATGCCCTCCTTCCGGGTTCTTCCAGAGTTCCCAGACCTTGCCCCTGAAGACCGGGCTGTACCGGTCCAATGCAGGAAAACGCTCAGCATCGTGCATCTGGATGCGTAAAGGATCCAACACAGTCGAAATTCCTGGCTCTTCGACTGTGTTTTGTCTGAGAAAATTTACATATCCTGGTAAAAAGTTTGGTGCGTAAGCGGGAAGCTCATACTCCAGAATAACTGGATGTTCTGCAACCAGGAGAATTGTCCGTTGGATGTTAAAGTCCTTTCAAGGCAATCGGGTCATCAAGTAAACAACAAGTTCTAAATTATGGCGTAGGTGGTTTAATTAACTGCGCAGGAAAAAGCAGTAGCTACTCAGTATTTGGTACTGTTCACTGTTTGTAATGGCAGCTACCCACTATTTTGCACTGATAATCATTGTGCGGATTACCTTGCGTGCTAGTAGTCTTACAAGACTGAAGAACTGAATTCTGGATCACTAAATGAACTTTTTTTACTTCCGGTGCCTCATAAGGTTTTTTGGTCATCATACATCTCCTCCAATTATTGCAATTTAGCGGTACTGAAAAGATTATACCGTTTTTTTGCGATTTCGCAAACAGAATCAACTGGGGTCTCATCATCACCAAAGAAAGCCTGAGACCACCCCGGGCATTGCAAGCACAGCGCCCCTACCAGGCATGTTTCGCACTTGGTATGGCGTTGTCTTTTTTTGTTGCGCAGCTCGCCAATTTGCTGCCACGCATCCGAAAAACTGGTTGAAAACAGGTCAAATGAAGGCTGCCGCGCCATCATGCAGGCGCTCATTCTGCCAGAGCAATCGATGTGGAAAGTGTACACGCCTGCCCCACAGCTATACACATATTCATTGCGAACAGCGCTGCCCTCAAATTCCGAAGAGAGCCTTTCCCATTCAGTGCTACGATCGGGGTAATCCAAATCTATTTGGATCATCTCTTCCATCGAGATGGCGTACTTCAGTGGCTGCATGCCGCCATCCACTCTAGGCCAGATCGTGCCATCATAGCGGAAATCAAGGCCATAACGCTCGACGAAAGCTATCATGGCTGGCAATTCATCTTTGTTCAGGGTGAGGATCATGGACTTCAACCCTACACGGATGTCCCGATCTAAGAGCAGCTCCAACCCGCGCACAAAGCGCTCGTAGGAACCCGGCATGCGCGTGACGGCTTCGTAAGTTTCTGGCGTGGCACCGTACATGGTTATTTCGACCACATGCGGACGAGAAGCGGCTAACATATCCGCGATCTGCGGGGTCAGCATGGTGGCATTGGTAAAGAGCGTGGTAACCATCCCAAGCCTGCGGGCGTGCATATAGATTTCCGCAAAGTCCGGCCGCAGCAAGGGTTCACCGCCCGTGAGCGTGAGGAATAAACAACCATTTTGAGCGAGAGTATCCAGGACCTGCTTGACCTGCGCTGTGCTCATCTCGCGGGCGCGCGCGCTTTGGCTGCTGGCAGGTTGATTGATATAGCAATGCACACAATTAAAGTTGCACCGCTCGGTCAGCTCCAATGAACCGCCGAAAGGATAACGACTATGACCCAGGGAGGCGACTAAACCATCTCCCCAGGCTTCAGCGTTGAGTTCCGGTATTGTGTTGCAATCCATATTTCAAACTCGCTTAACAGCGTTAATCGTTTCCATCTCGGAGAGGAAAGTCTCTAAGTCGGTAAGGGCTGTCTCCGCGTCCACATCAAATTCTTGCAGAATTGCTGCTTGCAGTGCTTCCAAATCAGTTGGCTCAGCCAAATGCTCCCAAACAAACGCGCCCAAAGGATTTAGGGTATAAATTGCATCCATATCGGCAACGTTTTGGTAGACGGGCACCAAAATCGTTTCTTCCACGATTTGCCGGAAAATGAAATCGGGGTTGCGCACAAATTGTGTTCTCTCTGTTCCCAAGCGCTTCTGCTCCTAACCCAAGTATTGTAAAAAACCAGGCAAATGTTTGAGCGTGAGCACTACCCAATGACCCAAACCAGTGCGATTTAACTTCCATTGCAAGCGCAAAGCTGCCAACTGGCCAAGCAGGCGGGCGGGTGCATTCTGCATGGAAATGCGCTTGCCATCCCGTTCGAGTTCAACCAAGCGCCCCAAGACCGAGTATGCCCCGATCCGTCCATCCGGTTCCAGGCTTGATCGCCCTGAACCAGGAAGCGCAGTCCGGCAGCCCTGCGGTCAATGCGGACGACGCGGTGAATGACCACTCGCCCATCTTCCAGCAGGCATAGCACGATATCTCCCCTATGAATAGAGGAAGGATCTACAGGTTGGATTTCGAGGAGATCGCCTTCCCTCACCATCGGGCGCATGCTCCCGCCTTTGCCCACCAGGCGCAGCGATAAACCAGCATGCAAGATTTCTGAGCTCAGCTCAGAGAGCTGAGCTGAGCTGCAAGAAACTTCTTGCGGGTTGGATGAGAGACAAAATTCCGAAATCACAAGTTTTGCCTTTGTTGTTCTTTGCTCTGCCTTATCTGAGCAGCTGGGCGCTTTCTGGGCCGAAGAGCTCCGCTTCACCAATTAAGTGCACATCTGCTGAGTTGAAAAGTTTTTCTTGTATAAAATATAACTCCTATTCCTAAAACTGTCAAGAGCCAAAATATGAATGGTTTATAAGAACATAATAATTAAATTCACCAATGATGAGATTGCACATCTCAGGCACAACTTAAACTTTCTTTTACAGCCTGCACAACCCAGGCAATTTGCTCGTCCGAAATGGTCGGGTAGAGCGGCAGGGTAACTTCCCGGGCGCTGACTTCTTCCGTAATCTTCAGATCTTCAACCCGAGGAATTGAGTTGCGCTGATAGATGCTGAAGGTATGCACAGGCGGGTAGTGCCAGCTCACCTGTATGCCGCGGGCTTTCATCGCTTCAATAAAGCGCAGCTTATCGCTTCCCTCGGGCAGCAAAACCGGCATAATGTGGTAGCTGCTTTGCCCGCGTGCCTGCGCGAAGGGAATCGCGACCTCGGGCGTCTGGGCAACCAGCAGCTCGCGGTAGAGCCTGACGGCGCTTTCCCGGCGGGCATTGCCGGCGGGTATTTTTTGCAGCTGCACCCTGCCCAAAGCCGAGCGCAGGTCATCAATGCGGTAGTTATAGCCGAGGGCAACCACATCGTAGGTGCTGGCATGCCCCCGGGCGCGGTCCCAGGTGAGCGTAGTCATGCCGTGCGAGCGCAGGCGCTGGAGCTTTTCTGCCAGTTGGTCATCTTGGGTCAGCAGCATACCGCCTTCGGCAGTGGTCAGGTTTTTATTACCAAAGAAGCTAAAGCAGCCAACATCGCCCCAGGTGCTGAGGGCTTTCCCCTCCAGCGCAGCCCCTACCGCATGGGCAGCATCCTCGATGACCGCAAGGTGATGCTGGCGGGCAATTTCCAGGATGGCGGGCATGTCGCAGGGATAGCCGGCGTAATGCACCACCATGATTGCCTTCGTTTGTGGGGTTATTGCTGACCTGACTGCTTCTGGGGAAAGGCACAGCCAATCAGTGCTTTCGATATCTGCAAAGACCGGCGTGGCGCCGGTATAGCGGATCGCATTCGCACTGGCGACGAAGGTCAGGGAAGGCAGGATGACCTCATCGCCAGGCCCGAGGCCAAGCGCCAAGCAGGCTAGATGTAAGGCAGCCGTCCCATTGGTGATAGCCAGAGCATGCTTTGAACCCGTGAAAGCTGCGAACTCCTGTTCAAAGGCTTGAGTGATGGAACCCATCGTCAACCAGCCTGAGCGCAGCACTGCCACAACGGCATCGATTTCGGCTGAATCGAGATTGACATCCGAAAGTGGTACGCGCCAGGTCATGGAAGAGACCCCGGCAAGAATTCTGAGCGCATAATTTCAAAATCTTTGCAGGCTTGCTCGTAATCTTCGCGATTACCCAGGTCGCGCCAGTAGCCTTCAAAGGGATAACCGACCACTCTTTCACCTTTCGAGAGCAGCAGTTTTACCAGGTCGGGAAAGTCAAAATATTGGTTTGGGGGGATAAACTCCAGCGCG